>NZ_VOYQ01000020.1:0-70386 GCF_013420195.1 Acinetobacter sp. YH01024 | reverse complement strand
GAGGATCAGAAAGCTTGTTTGAATCGATGTATTTCATCCGCAGATTATGCACGAATGCTAAGAAATCCGGAGTGCAAATATTAACCAAAAAGAAGATCGTTTTTTGATTTATGAAAGAGATCTAATGAATGAAATTTATATGCCTATCGCAGTTTTATTAAAATCATGTTCCTATTTTCTTGGTCATATTCATGGATTAAATCAAAAATTTACAGGAACTGATTTATACCACAAACTACAAGATACTTGGTTTATTGACCATATTCTTCAACTCGAAGAAATCTTATCCGATGCATACTATAAAATACGAAATAATGTATTTGAAGATTCTGATTTAGATGGAATTGCTCCATTACTAGATGATATTGCAAATCTATTTGGAATAAATGCTGCTCCTACACAAGAGCAAGATGATGTATACGTAACAGTTATTGGTTGATTGAAACGCATTTTGCTAGCTTTTCATACCCAAAAAACAACTTATAGAGATTTCAAATATGGCTAAAAAATTACAAGAACTTTTAGATGCGCGTAGCTCTGAAAGTCAAAACCGAATTTTGCAAAATGCAGAAATAATGTTGAAAGATTATCTTTCGGAAGATGTGCATTTAACAGAACTAGCAGAAAAAGCTAAAGGGCAAAAAACGATAAAGATCATTTTAGACGAGCTACAAGATCAAGTTCACAAAAACCGCGATTAAAAAGTTCACTTATTTATCCATATGCACTCTCAAAATGCGTCGCAACTCTAAAATAGCATCTGGAGACTCATGAATTGAATGTCCACCATTGAATATCTTTTCAGACACCGCACCATTTAAATGAGAACTTGTATAGGGAACAATGCCATCCGACATTTTGCTCGGTTCATTACTTTGCGTCTGATTCCCAATAATAGAATGATAAGGAATATCTTTATTTGGCATGATGTCAGCAGACAACAGCATAAAACGTGATTTTTGACTTAAATCTGCTGGCCCAGACTTAATCAGGCCCATAGTTGAATTTTTTGCATTCGGAATTTCAACATTGACATCATTTAAAAAACTTAAAGGCAATACCACGATTTTTTTCGCCAAATTGGTAAACCAGCGGTCTGCATAGTCAGTACCATGATGCGGTGCGGCAATGAAAATTGCACGACTAACTAGCTTCAAGGCTTTAAAGACAAAACGATCGCGGATAATTGGATGACGTTGTAACTGTGTATTTTGTTCATAGTTCATTAACGGAATAGCTTGAGCGGAAATATCTGCATCACTAACCAATAAACGACTGATGATGCCGCCCATACTATGTCCGATAATGACAGCATCTTGAGCCGAAGGCGTATTGGGCTGAACAGTTGCAAATGCCTGTTTGATTAAAGCATTGATTTGAAAGCGACTCTCAAATATTGGCATATTGGTTGAGTAAAACACTTGCCAAACTTGGTAATGATCACGTAGTTTTTGATCCCCCATAATGTTATTGGTCAGGCCGATCCACGTTTCAGGACTGCTGGCTAATCCGTGAACCATGACAATAATCTTTTTATTGGGTTGATAAGGCTCTAACATAAACACATGTGGCATGCGCAAATGTTCTTCCTTATTCAGAAGTGTCCAATAGCCAGATTGTCCTAATTTATTTTCGGCTAACCAAAGTCCATAAGGCACAGAATAATTGGCCGTTAGGGTATAGGACTGAGATTCAATTTTTGCCTTTTTAAATTGATAGGGATTAAATAATTCAACCTTAAAGTCTGATTGCGGCGACAAAATTTCACTAATGCTGCTATTGGTCTTGGCAGGCTCGGCGATCGCACTGACAGATAAATAGCGTGCAGTATGGATATTCGGGTTGGGTTTATTTGAATAATACTGTTCAGGATCTAGTATAAAAGGCTGCGCAGCAGACAGATCCGTAGCTTTTTTGACTAAGACAAATTCAGAACCAATGCCTTCCTGACGGTTAATGGTTTTTAAGCCTGAAAAATTAAAATTATAGCTCGACAGTAATTTATCAATGTCCGCATTTTTGATTTCAGGATAATGTTCATAGTTAAAATGATAAAGCGAAGAACCCAACATTAAACTTTCTGGCATTTGCTGATAGTCAAAACGGGTGAATGATGAAGTGATTAAACGTGATAAAGCCACATTATAAAAGGTGCGGACTTGTCCCTGACGCAAATCAAATAAGCGTTCTTCTGGGGCTTGAGCGGATTTAAATAGATAGACATAGCTGTAACGCAGACTGAAATCAAAGTCTGCAAGCTGCTGATCCATACACATTTTAATTTTGCTTGAAGCTAATTTTCCGCTGTGTTGTTTTAAGCTTTTTTTGCATTGTGGATTTTGATCTGCGCTTAAAGCACGTGCCATGTACAGCTCACTTGCTGCGGCATAGACTTGAGCAATATCTAAAGTTTCATTGTTACGCATTTTGTGAATACAGTTTTCAAGCGCATTTAAACAAGATTGGTCGCTTTCATTCACCATTAACAGGATTTGATGGCTAAATGTACTGAGCTTCTGATGGGTTAATATGCTATCTGTTTTATTATTTAGTGACGCACTGAGTTGATTTTCTTGTAATTTGACCAATTGGCATCCACTGAGCAAACTCAGGCTGATGATACACATAAAACGAGCGAGTAAATGCGTGAAAGGCATCATTGAAAAGGTCACAGGCATCTATTTTTTGTTATTTTAACCTTTATAAAATAGTAAAAATAGGGCAGGTGTTACAGCGCTCAATCCAAGAAAATTACTACGTATACATCCTTTCAAACTAAGCTAATGTTCGAATGCTGTGATACCGAAAAGTTGATTTGAGATTCAAACACTGTCACGTGTTAAATTTAATCTAATTGTGCTGCTGATTTTTTAAGGTCATGTTGAGCAGTTTGTGGTGAATGAATCGTAATTTATCCAATACTGGATTCGACAGCGTAAACGGATATGCATCATCTAAGCCCATGCTGCGGTTCAGTGCATTTAAATTAAAGGTCAAGGTCATCCAGTGTTGCAGCAATAGGTCAAAATCCTGAGCACCAATCGGGTTTTCTTTCAGTTCTAAATTATTCAAATCCGACTTATTGGTTTTGACCACCAATCCTGCATAGTAGGCTGTTTCCAGAGTGTCCATCATATGCAAATAATGCGCCCATGTTTCCGCCCAATCTTCCCAAGGATGCGTACTGGCATAGGAACTAACATAGTAATCCGCCCAATTTTGCGGCGCACCGTCATTATAATGTCGTTTCAAAGCTTCACTATAATCCTGTCGTTCATCACCAAACAGTTCCCGAAATTCATCAATCAGCTCTGGGTGTAAATGTTTAATCAAATCAAAATAATAATGACCACTTTCATGTCTAAAATGACCTAGAAGTGTACGGTAGTTTTCACCCATTTTTATACGCGTTGTTTCGCGGTAAATCACATCTGCTTCACTGGCATTCAAGGTAATAATTCCATTGGCATGACCGGTCATAACAGGTGTATTTTCTGTTGGCATCAGAAAATCAAAACGAAGTCCAAAACGGTCATCTTTACTTCGTTTAGGGCGTGGCATTGTATTCAGTTGCTGCATTAAATACAAAAAACGCCGTTTGGCATGTTCCAATCGCGCCCAATACACAATATAGTCTGGATTATCTAAGTTAGGAATGGTGTGCGTGAGCAAGCAAGATTCACAGTAAATTTCTTCACTGTCGGCAGGCACCATCCAGTTGCAAACCTGATGATGCTGATAATTATGACAAGGTTTAAAGCGTTTTCCCTTTATTTCAGGATTTAACGCAAGCCACAGCGTAGAGCTGTGCTTTTCAAAACAGCCCATTTGCTTTTCAGAGGCAATATAACCCAGCGCAGTCTGACAATTGACACAGTGTGAATTGGCAAAAAAGATTTGGTTAGAACATACCGCGCAGCTGAAATACTTCATAGGCGTTGAGTGATGAATAGAATGATCAATCAGTATAAATGATGTTCAATGTTGATGAAATAAATTGAACTTCAAGTTTGTTACATGCCGGTCAATGCTCTTGTTTAAGAACAACGACCTTTAGAAATAGTCTTTCATCAAATAATACATCGCAGCAATAGTGCAAAGGGGTCTCGATGAGTGCATTTATTGCACAAATCATGAACAGTAAAATTTAAAAGAAAGTTAAAAGAACAAAATAATCGATCATTTTTTGTATTTCTCACTTGGCACAGATTCTGCATTTCTATCGATATTACGAAATAAATATTTTGTATTACTCAAACAGGAGATGCATATGAACCGCCATCAATCTGCAACATTTCTGCATCAATTAAAGCAATTTTTTATTGAGCTACTGAGCGCCCGTGCGGGTTTCTATATTCAGCAAAAAAAATAAGGAACAACAGTGCCTAAACGAAAGCTGGCGCGTATCAGTATTACCGTGCCTGAAAAAACAGTTGATGCTTTGGATCAAAAAATTGTCGATCAGCATTATGAAAGCCGTTCTCAGGCCATTGTCGACATGATCAATAAGCATCTGATTGCCGATCAGGAGCAGCGCAACGAAGTGATGGTTGGCACGTTTACCTTACTTTATGACGCAAGTAGTACGGCGCTACGTATTCAGCTTTTAGATTTACAGCAGCAGTTTTTAGAACAAGTGGTGAGCTCGCTGCATATTCAGCTTGATGACCACAAAATTTTAGAAGTCATGATTCTGCAAGGCGTTAGTTCAGAGCTCAAAGTTATCAGTCAGCATTTTTCAGCACTTAAGAGTGTGATTAAAGGACATTTGGAGTTGATGGACGCTGTGATGCCGCCAATTCCGCAAAATGCAAAGAATTAAGGAGTTTTAAAATGGGCCAATTATATCGATCACAAGGTCATAAAGACCAAATCACAAATAAACAGCAAGCACATGCTATTGCAGCCAACCATAGACTAAATCGTGCAAAGCGTAATGCTCAATCTGTCAGTAATCCGAATACACCATCGTTTTTGAACACCAATACCAAATTTAACTGTAATGCCATCGGGGAAATCGCACTATGATCAAAAAAGCCTGCTTATCTGCATCCGTTTTGACTGCCATCTTACTGGGTGGCTGTGACAATACAGCCAAAACACCTGAACCAAACGCGCAAGCAGAAGGCACAGTCAATACAAAAGCCATCACGATCGGATATAGCGACTGGCCTGGTTTTGTCGCATGGCAAGTTGCTATTGAAAAAGGCTGGTTGAAAGAAGCCGGTGTCAATGTGGACTTTAAATGGTTTGATTATTCAGCCTCACTATCTGCATTTGCGGCTAATCAGTTGGATGCTGTTTTGGTCACCAATGGCGACAACTTAGTCACGGGTTCTGGCGGCACGAAAGGCGTCATGATTATGGCGACGGACTATTCTGCGGGTAATGATGTCATCATCGCGAAAGATGCCATCAATAGTCTTGCCGATCTAAAAGGAAAAAGTGTAGCGACAGAAAAAGGCTTGGTTGATCATTTGCTTTTGGCGACGGCGTTGGATGATGCAAAAATTCAAGCTTCTGAAGTGAAGTTGGTCAACACTATGACCAATGAGCTGCCACAAGTATTTGCCAGTCCAGATATTGCAGCGATTGCTGTATGGCAACCGGTCGCAAATCAAGCTTTGAAAGCGGTAGCAGGTTCTAAAATTATTTATACATCGAAAGATAAACCCGGTCTGATTTACGACACATTAACCGTCAACATGACGCATTTTATCTGCCAACAAAGAAGAATGGAAAAAAATCATTCAAGTTTGGGATAAAACGGTTAAATACATCAACGACCCTGCAACGCATGCCGATGCAGTGAAAATCATGTCGACCCGTGTTGGCGTTGATCCTGCACAATATGAACAGTTTATTGGAGGGACACATTTATTGGATTTAGCTGCCAATAAACAAGTCTTTAAAAAAGGTACAGGATTTGATTCACTTTATGGCTCGAGTTATCACGTGAACAAATTTAATGTTGCCAATGGCATTTATAAAACCGAAATGGATGTCGATGGATCAATCTATCCAACGTTGGTTGAAGAACTGAAATAAGTTGAAATATAGCTAAAAAAAGCCCTGAATGATGTAAAAATTTCAGGGCTTAACAACATCAAATTAATATCCATAAAAAATAACGAAGGGCAGAACTCAAGCTTCTTCATCCATCGCATTGGAATAAAACTTCACACCCAATTTGATTCGGTCACGGCCTTGGCTCATACGCCAGCGGTTGGTATCGCGCAGTGAATACACACAGCCGCAGTATTCCTGCTGATAAAATTCTTCTTTTTTACTGATTTCCAGCATGCGTACAGCACCGCCATTTTTACGCCAGTTATAGTCCCAATAGGTTATTCCGTCATAATGTGAAGCCGAACGATGACCACAGTCATTAATCTGCTGCATATTTTTCCAGCGTGAAATACCCAGTGAACTGCTGATTAGGCTAAAGCCATGTTCTGCTGCATATAATGCCGTACGTTCAAAGCGCATATCAAAACACATGGTACAGCGGAGGCCTTTTTCAGGCTCATTTTCATAGCTTTAGCGCGAGCAAACCAATTGTCTGTGTCGTAATCACAGTCGATAAACGGAATATTGTGTTTTTCTGCAAAGCGGATATTTTCCTCTTTACGGATTTCATATTCTTTCACAGGATGAATATTGGGATTGTAAAAGAAAATTGAAAAATCGATACCTGATCCAATTAATGTTTCCATGACTTCGCCAAAGCATGGTGCACAGCAAGAGTGGAGTAAAAGCTTGTCATGACCTACTGGGAGAGTCAGTGTCTGAGGTTCTAATTTATTAGACATGATTTTAAGAAGGTATAAGTATAAACCGAATATTTTAGCGATTCCTTAACATACCAAAGCTCGAATATGCTGATTTTTTCTAAGTACAAGTTGAGTCATATTCAGTATATTGACTAAAAAGCTGAAACGACATGAATATATGCTTATTTCATATTTTGTTTATCTATTTATGGCAAGGTTTAAGAACTTTATAGCTCAGGACAAAAGTATATTAGTGTTACAGATTCAATATTAAAACAATTAGTGATTTGATCTTTTTTCATTTTAAAGTTAGAAAAATTCACCCTAATGAATAAATCGCTAAATTTTGAGAGTGGAGATTTTGAGCCAATCTGTACGATTCTACACATTTCAGATGTGTGTTTGAATGAAAAAATTTTCATTGAATTTTTTTTAAGCCCTTATTTATATTAAATAAAATTTAAATGCTACCTGGGTGGCAGTTTTTTTATCGCCAGTTGAATGATGCATAGTTGAAGAAAATTCATTGTATTTAAATCTTAAACATGAATTTATCTCACTTTGAGTTGAGGTTAAATCATTTTTATTCATCTTAAGTTTCACGTATAAATTACTTCATACAGAAATTTTGATTATTTTTAATTTTAGGGTAGTGAATCTCCATGAGTCATAAATTTGCATGTTCAATCAAACGTATCCGCTTTGATGAAAACTATAAACCAGCTGACAATACACGTCTAACAACGAACTTTGCCAATTTGGCACGTGGTGAACACCGTGAAGAGAATCTGCGCCGTACTTTGGCAATGATTAATAACCGTTTCAATAGTTTAGCTACTTGTGACAACCCAAATGCAGATCGTTATTCACTTGAAATTGACATCATTTCGGCTGAACTCGATGTGGAAGGCAATGGTCAAACTTTCCCATTTATTGAAACTTTAAAGAGCACCATCATCGACCATAAAACCAATGAACGCATTGAAGGCATGATCGGCAACAGTTTTTCATCTTATGTGCGTGATTATGATTTCAGCGTGGTATTGCCTGAGCTGGGCTGTAAGTTCAATGAAAAACCAGAAGATTTTGGCGATTTACACGGCAAGCTATATCAACACTTGATCAATTCAGACGTATTCAAAGCTGAATTTAAAAAGCAGCCTGTCATCTGTTTAAGTGTTTCAACCACTAAAACTTATTACCGTACTGCAAATGTGCATCCGATCTTAGGTGTGGAATACACCAATGATGACTGCTCACGTACCGATGACTATTTTGCAAAAATGGGCTTAAGCGTTCGTTACTTCAAACCTGAAAATGCGACTGCGCCATTGGCATTCTATTCAGCAAATAACTTGCTGAGCGACTATACAGATTTCGAGTTGATCAGCGCGATCAGCACCATGGAAAGCTTCCAAAAAATCTATCGTCCTGAAATTTATAACACCAATGCGGCAGCTGGTTTGGTGTATCAGCCAAGCTTAAGCTTCGGAGATTACTCATTAACCCGTATTGTGTATGACCGTGTTGAACGTGGTCAGTTAGCCGTTAAACAGGGCAAATGGACAGAAGAGAACTTTATCCAGCCATATAAAGACATTCTGAATGAGTGGGCGGCTAATTATAGTATTGAAAATGCAGACGCAGCTTAATTTTAAATCACGAGTGATTTAAAGCAGCTGTTTTAAAGAATATGTTTCATGCATCAGTTAATTTTTGATCAATATTTATTTCATAAAGAAATTTCCCTCTCCTTTTAAGGAGAGGGTTAGGGAGAGGATTTATATGAAAAGTGCCCTCATCCTCTTGCGGAGCATGCTCCTCATCCCATAGGGAGAAGGGACTTTCAATATGAATTTAATAATCAATTGATGACATTTTGTTTTTGCGAAATTTAGAATATAGAGATAGAAGATCGAATATGGCCATTTTACTCCCAACTTCAACTGCTGGCAGCTTACCTAAACCATCTTGGCTGGCTGAACCTGAAAAATTGTGGTCAGCATGGAAACTTGAAGGCGAAGAATTATTAGATGCAAAACGTGATGCGTTGAAATTATCTTTGCATGAACAAATCCATGCAGGCATTGATATTGTCAGTGATGGTGAACAAACCCGTCAGCATTTTGTGACCACATTTATTGAACATCTTGAAGGGGTAGATTTCGAAAAGCGTGAAACGATGCGTATTCGTAATCGTTATGATGCAAGTGTACCGTCTGTGGTGGGCGAAGTATCGCGTAAGAAAGCAGTGTTTGTTGATGATGCAAAATTCTTACGCAGCCAAACCAATCAGCCGATCAAATGGGCTTTGCCAGGCCCGATGACGATGATTGATACTTTGTATGATGGTCATTACAAGAGCCGTGAAAAATTGGCTTGGGAATTTGCTAAAATCCTGAATCAAGAAGCTTTAGAGCTTGAAGCGGCAGGCGTAGATATCATTCAATTTGATGAGCCTGCGTTTAACGTATTTTTTGATGAAGTCAATGACTGGGGTATTGCGACATTAGAGCGTGCGCTTGAAGGTTTGAAATGCGAAACAGCCGTTCATATTTGCTATGGTTATGGCATTAAAGCCAATACCGATTGGAAACAAAGCTTGGGTAATGAATGGCGCCAATACGAAGAATCATTCCCGAAACTGCAGCAATCTAAGCTCGATATCATCTCGCTTGAATGCCAAAACTCTCGTGTACCGATGGATTTAATCGAACTCATCCGCGGTAAAAAAGTGATGGTTGGCGCCATTGATGTAGCAACCAATCAGGTTGAAACAGCAGAAGAAGTAGCAAATACATTACGCAAAGCGCTTCAGTTTGTAGATGCCGACAAGCTATATCCTTCAACAAACTGCGGTATGGCGCCTTTACCTCGCCAAGTGGCGCAAGGCAAACTAAATGCGTTAAGCGCAGGCGCTGCCATTATTCGTCAAGAATTGACCGCATAAATTCGAGCTGACTCGGTTTCATGTAAGGGCAATAAGGAAATTAAATTTGCTATTGCCCAAACCTGAGAAAGAGATAAGCCATATAGACCATTGAGATTGAAGAGATGATTGAAGCAACTGATTTTAGAAATGCAATGTCTTTATTGACGACTGCAGTCAACGTGATTACGACTGAGGGTGAAGCAGGCATGCATGGATTTACAGCATCAGCCGTATGCAGTGTGACAGATACACCGCCAACTTTGCTGGTTTGTATGAATCAATCATCTCGTTCTCATGCGCATTTTCTTGAAAATAAAGTTCTTTCTGTCAATGTTTTAGGCGCACAGCATGAGCAAATTTCCAATGCTTTTGCTTCAAGCAAATTCAATTCGGAAGAGCGTTTTAAATTGGGTTCTTGGACTGTATTAGAAACAGGTTCACCGATATTAAAAGATGCTTTGGTCAGTTTTGACTGTCAGATTGAACAGATTCAAGAAGTGGGTACGCACAGTGTGTTTATGTGCCGTGTGGTTGCAATCAAGCAAAGTCAGCAGGAGGAAAGCTTGGTATATTTCAACCGCGCTTATCATGCTGTGGGTCAAGTGGAGTTGGCTTAAACCAGTCAGACTTCTTCAATACATCACTTTAAAAGTATCTATTTCGTGGAACTCATTACTTTCTTAATTATTGGCGCATTTGCAGGTTTTGCTGCGGGGCTGTTTGGCGTTGGCGGCGGTACTATCATTGTGCCTTTGCTCTATATTGTTTTTAGCCAAATGGGCTATAGTCCCGATGTGATTATGCATTTGGCGCTCGGCACATCTTTGGCTACGATTGTGGTGACATCGATCAGCTCCTTGATGGCGCACAATAAAAATGGTGCTGTGATTTGGCCTGTATTTAAAAATTTAGCTCCGTCTATGGCGATTGGCTGTTTTGCAGGCGCAGGGATTGCAGGCTGGCTGTCAGGTTTACATCTGCAAATGATTGTCGGCGTGTTTTTACTTTGGGTGGCTTATACCATGTTTATGGGAGCAAAAAAGCCAGTCGATCCAAATAAAACACTACCATCTACAGCTAAACAAATTGCAGCAGGTTCGGGTATCGGCGTTGCATCGGCCATCTTCGGGATTGGCGGCGGCAGTATTACGGTGCCGTATTTAACGGCAAATGGCGTGGTGATGCAAAAAGCGGTCGGGACGTCTGCCGCTTGCGGTTTACCCATTGCCATTGCTGGCGCATTAGGTTTTATGTTCTTCGGCATGCAGCAGCATGTTGAAATTCCACATACCATTGGCTTTATTCATATCTATGCCTTTTTGGGCATTAGTGTGATGAGTTTCTTTACGGCTAAATATGGCGCGAAAACTGCGCATGCGCTTTCACCAGCAGTACTGAAAAAATGTTTTGCTGTGCTGTTATGTATTGTTGGATGCTTTTTTCTAGTGAAAGGCATTTTATAGTAGCAGACTGATCACAGTTGCTTCATTCGAAACGTATGCTCTAGTGTGCAACAGTAAGCTAGAGCATTTTTATCTATAGCAATTTAAGTCTTTAAAATTTCAGAGATATTATTTAAAAACTTCATTTTAAAACTGACATTTCAAAGCTCTGTGCTTTTAGAAAAAACATTAATAATCACAATACCCAATAAAATAAAGGCCAAACCAATCATGGCAGGCAGGTCTAAATTTTGTTTAAACACAATCCAGCCCACGCATGAAATAAGCACAATGCCTGCAGCGGACCACATGGCGTAGGCCAATCCCATTGGAATCGATTTAAAGGTCAAACCTAAAAAGAAGAGTGCAATGGCATAGCCCAATACGGTAAAAATAATCGGTACTAGTTCAGTAAAGCCATTGCTGGCTTTTAAGGCGGACGTGGCAATCACTTCAGCAATGATTGCGATGAGCAAATATATAAACGACATTGATTTCCTATAGACATTCTACGGCATGGTACAAGAGGTGCTGTTTTTCATTTTGCAACCAATCTGTACTTTCTGTCGTGGTATCAGTGCGACGCTGAAATGCATAATGTGGAACATAAATATCCACCTCGAACATCAGCTGTATTGCTTGACCATTAATAATGACGTTTTGCATTAAATGTGTTTCATCAATAACTTTGAAATGATCAAAGTTAAGTGGTTGATCTTGCTGAGATGAAGTCGTTGTATAGTGCTTATGCAGACCATCTACAGCGATGGATACTTCAAAGCTTTCAATCACCGTTTCATACATAGTAGGTGCAGATGATATATCGATGCTGGCAACAGTTTGCTGATCTGTAGGTAAACGACTCAGTGCAAAGGCCACATGCTTATCACAAATAATTAAACCGCCATCCATCTGCAATGGCTGATGGCTTTCTACATCTAAAGCTGACTTCAAGCGCAGGCCTAAAAATAACCCTTCATGCACTTGTTGACGCCAGTCTTCGACATACGCATTGCTTGGAGAGAATTCTAAAATACAGTTGCCAATCGCATGTAGTTTTGCAGGTTCTGGCCATTGCACATGATTTTGATAATTTGAGTGTGCTTTAACGTCCCAAGACAATAATTGTTGTTTAGCATCCCATAGGGTGTTACCAATCCAGCCTTGACGCTCATTCACTGGCGTATTTTCTTGGCTTTTTAAACGTAGATCGATGGTGAAACTACGTGACTGAAACCAATACACAATGGTCTTTTCATCCGTCAAACCATTTGAAAAACTAATGCTTTTACGGCGAAAAGCACCATATAAATAGTCTGGAATAGGACCTGAAACCTCTTGGCTGGCTGGAAGTTGTGCTAAAGCCTGAAATAGATTCATGCGCTTGCTCCTTGTGCTTCTGTATTTTCATCCATACCAAATGATGACAATGGCACAGCATTTCTAAGACTTAGCTCTCCTGAAGCGATACGTTTTTTGAGATAACTAAAGGTTTGCGCGGTTTGATTAAATAAATGTTCACCACCAATTAAGGGCTGATATTTAGGCGCTTCAGTAGAATGTACAGGCTCAATGATCGTGTCGTAATTGCATGCACAGAACAGAGGGAAAGAGTAGCGCTCTTCAGAGACTTTTTTAACACGGTGCTTGGTGGCCAAATATTTGCCATTCGACAAAATTTCCATCATGTCGCCAATATTCATCACCAAAGTATTTTCAATCAATGGAATATCCATCCATTCACCTTGTTTATTTAATACTTGTAAACCTGGTGCCGTCGGCAAGAGCAGTGTAAAGCACTCATAATCTGTATGCGCGCCAATACCTTCGGCATCTTTCACTTCAGGGTTATAGGGATAATGGATTAGACGCAGTTGGCTGGTCGGATGGGTAATTTTGCAATCAAAAAAATGCTCATCTACATTCAATGCTAAAGCAAAGGCCTGAAAAATCTGCTCGCTAATACTGCGTAAATGGCAGTAATAATCACAGACCGTACTCTTAAATGTGGCGTCATCTGGCCATAACGTAGGGCCCAGCAAGGGAAATGCCGTCGTTTCGCCGTGGTAATCATAATTGATGTCATAGGCTTCTTTTAAGTCATAGCTGTTGCCTACAAACTGTTCTTCACCAATTGGCACATAGCCACTGTGATTTTTCGACAGCCCAATAAAGTGTTGCATTTTACTGGCAGTATCTTGTTGGAAATAGCGCTTTGCCACCTGAATCAGTGATGTCGCAAAATCAAAATTGAACTGATCACCTTTTAAATATAGAAAACCAACATCTTTACAGGCTTGATCCAACGCAGAGGCTACTTCTAAGCGTTCTGACAGTACCGTGCTTTGCATTTTTGAAATATCAACAAGTGGCAAAACATAAGATTCATTCATCTTCAATTCCTATAATGTTGGCCGTCCAACGCTGTCGTACATCATTTAGGCCGTCCTAAAGATGAAGAGGGATTAATCCAGTTATTTTTGCGTACTGACTTGGGTCATACGCGGAATTTTCGGTAAGTTCTCCAATGCAGGGTCGAGCTCGTCTTCCTGCGCATGTACCAAGAAATCCACCCTTTCGCGCAGTTGTTTAAATTCAGGACTCAGCATGAGTTCAGGATTACGAGGACGGGGTAAATCGACCTCAATAATTTCTTTAATTTCACCAGGATTGGCTTTGAGCACCACAATACGATCCGCCAATAAAATGGCTTCATCCATGTCGTGGGTCACAAAAATGATGGTGATATCAATGTTTTGCCAAAGATCCATTAAATGTTTTTGCATTTTTTGACGGGTATGCGGGTCAAGCGCGCCAAACGGCTCATCCATCAATAATATTTTGGGTTCATTGACCAATGCGCGGGCAATAGCAACGCGCTGTTTCATTCCGCCAGACAGCTGATGCGGGTACTGATCTTGGTATTTTTCTAGACCAATAATATCAATCCATTCGCGGGCGCTGGATTCAGCCGAAGCATTGCTGGCACCTTTCATTAAAGGGCCAAACATTACATTTTCTTTGACCGTTTTCCATGGAAAAAGCGTGTAGCCTTGAAACACCATGCCACGCTCAGGGCTTGGGCCTTCAATGGCTTGTCCATCGACCAGCAATTCGCCGCTACTGTAAGGATCAAGCCCAGCCACAATTCGGCTAAAGGTCGATTTACCGCAACCCGATGGGCCAATCACGCAGATAAATTCACGTTTATGAATCTTTAAATCCAACTGATTTAAAATAGTGCGTTTAGTTTTGCCGTGCTTGAAACTTTGTGTAAGTTTTTTTGCTTCTAAAATGACAGGGCGTGCATAAATTGCATCGAAATAAGTGGTGGCATTAAACTCTGTGCTGTTCATTATTTTGCTCCTGCTTTCCATTTAAATAGACGTTGACCGAGTTTCATTAGCACCACATCGCACACCAAACCAATCACCCCAATGATGAGGATCGCGGCATAGACATTGTCAAAGTTTTGGTAACGCGCTTGTTGGGTGATAAACCAGGTAATCCCAGAGGTTGTGCCGATCAGTTCAGATACGATCAGATAGGTCCAAGCCCAGCCGAGTAATACACGCAAGTCGCGGTAAATATCAGGAAGCGCTGCTGGAATCACCACATGAAATAAGCTTTTCAATTTATTGGTGCCCAGCGTAAAACCTGCTTCGATCAGGCCACGGTCAACCATCCGTGTGGTATTGGCAATAATCAGAATTTGCTGAAACAGCGTACCAATCACGATAATGGCGATTTTAGGTGCATCATTAATACCTAAAATCGCAACGGCTAATGCACCAAAAGCAGGAGCGGGCAAGTAGCGGAAAAACTCAACAAAGGGTTCGGTCAGTTGTGATATTTTTTGAGAAAAACCGCAAAGAATACCCAGCGGAATACCGATGAGAGAGGCAATAAAAAATGCGCTGAACACAATTTTAATACTGTGCCATAAGCTTTGATGAAACCATGGGGCATCAGGCTGAGCTGGTGGAGTTATAAAAGCCGTAACTAATGCTTTTGCCACTTCATGCGGTGCAGGTAGATAGATTGGATTGACCAGTTTACCTTGCGGCGGTTCTGCGCCTGCATTGACCGCAGATTGCGCTTCAGCATAAAACACCGCTTTGTCTACACGGCTATCGACCTGAAAATAAGGCACACTGCCAGACTGAGTAATTTGCACCTGCGGATGCCATAAAAATGGCAAATAACTCACTGCACACCAAATGAGCACAGGGATTAAAAATGATCCTAAGCCAAGCAATAGCTTGCTTTTTGGACTGAGCTCTCTTGCGACATAACCCATACTGACCAAGCCCCAATATTACTTTTTTAATAAAACGTAATACTATTAAGCAATTTGAATGCCAAACACATGTATGGCGTGATTTATTGGACTTAAGCCAAGTTAGATAGGCTATAAACAGCAAAAAGCCTGCAAAAGAAGCAGGCAATATTAGTTTTTTTGATCGATACTGATGCCAAAATGTGCTTTTATGGCGCAACCAATTGCAAAAACAGTTTTTTCATTCCTTCACTCGCGCCTGCTTTAATCAATTGATACTGCTCAGGTACACGCTGATAATCTGCTTTCGGGTCGATATAAAATGCACGGCAATTGGCAGGGATTTTGTGAATCAATCCAGCCACAGGATAGACGGCCAGACTCGTGCCAATCACAATAAAAATATCTGCCGTTTGTACACTTAAACTGGCATCTTCATAGGCAGGAACTGCTTCGCCAAACCAGACTACATGTGGCCGTAAAGGATATCCTTCAGGGCATTTGTCGGTGTCTAAGTTTAAATCTGCACCTTCAATGGGAAACAATTCCTGCGTATATTGCGCCTGAGGGCCAGAGCTTTTTGCGTAACGAATATTGCCATGCAGATGCAGTACATTGTGACTGCCTGCACGTTCATGTAGATCATCAATATTTTGTGTGATGACTTGTACATCAAAAAAATCATCGAGTTCAGCAATCAATTTATGCGCTGCATTAGGATCTGCGGCTAAAATATGTTTACGGCGTTCATTATAAAAACGCTGTACTAAAGCTGGATCGCGTGCCCAAGCTTCAGGTGTGGCCACATCTTCAATACGATGCTGCTCCCAAAGACCATCACTGTCACGGAAGGTATTGATGCCGCTTTCTGCGCTCATGCCGGCACCTGAAAACACCACAATTTTTTGCATAGATATTTAGCCTTATATTTTAATTGATGAGTCCAATGCGTACGGTTGCATGTATTGAACGAATAATTCAGCGAATTTACTGTACTCAAAATATAGCGATTACTTCAACTTAGTTGATGCAATTCTTGTAGCACCCAATCGACAAATTTTTGTATTTGTGGTGAACTGTCTTGGCTCGAGTGGACTAAATAATATTTTCGGCTACCGTGCAATTTTTTATTTGATGCAATCACCAATTCTTTTTTTCTCAGTTCTGCTTCAATCAGCATTTGTGGAATGAGAGCCATACCCATGCCATGACTGGCTGCCACAGAAAGCATAGAAAATAGTTCATGTCGCTGACCATCAAATGGTTTGGAATGCTGAAGCTGATGGGCTTGAAACCATTCTTGCCAAATACTTGGACGGGTGGTTTGCTGTAATAAGGGCAATTGAAGTAACTCTTCATCGCTTAAATTAAAACTGTGATCATCGGTCATTTCCGCATCGGGAAAGTTGTTTTCAATCAATTTGGGGGAACAAACGGGAACCACTTCTTCATCCATTAAATAATGCGCTTGAATACCCGGCCAATGCTCAATTTGCTGTTGCGTTCCTGCAAAAATCGCCGCGTCAAAGACATTTTCATTAAACAAAAAAGGTTTGGTACTGGTTTCTAAATGCACGGTAATTTCAGGATGCTGCGCATTTAATTTATGTAATTTTGGCAACAGCCAACGTGTGGCAAAGGTTGGCACAACACCAAGCTTTAAAGTACCGCCCAATCCTTTGTGCGTCATGATATCTGAAGTGCTTTTTTCGATGCCTTGCAAAAATGGTTTAATACTTTTTGCATATTGCTTGCCAGCTTCTGTGAGGTCTACACCGTGACGTGTTCGGCTAAATAGCATGACCCCTAAATATTCTTCAAGCTGTTGAATTTGGCGCGACACGGCACTTTGCGTAATAAATAACTCTTGAGAAGCATGCGTATAACTTGCGTGTTTCGCAGCAGATTCAAAGCAGATTAAGCTTTGCAATGACGGAATATTGCGCCGCATAGATAAAGTCCTTTTTATCGATAGGTATCACAAAATGGCATATAAGAATGATTTTCATATACCACTATAGTCTATAAATAAAGCAATCCGCAGTTCAAATCAGTGGCTAAAGTGCTTAACACGCTGTGAGCCAAGCTTAGGTATGCGAAAGGCGCATATCTACATGCAAATTAATCGTTTGAATGAATCACTTTTCACACATAGCATCGAATAAAACAACGAAAACTTGAAAAAGCAGAGGATGCGATGAATCAAATGGTCAATGTAAAAAAAGCAAAAGTACAATTTAACTGGCAAGACCCGTTTCTTTTGGAACAGCAATTAACTGAAGAAGAACGCATGGTCCGTGATACTGCACATGCTTACTGCCAAGAGCGTTTACAGCCACGTGTACTCGAACAATTTCGACATGAAAAAACTGATGCATCAATTTTCCGAGAAATGGGTGAGCTTGGCTTACTTGGCCCAACGATTCCAGAGCAATACGGCGGCGCAGGTCTAAACTATGTTAGCTATGGATTAGTTGCACGTGAAATTGAATATGTAGATTCTGGCTACCGCTCTATGGCCAGCGTGCAAAGTTCTTTGGTGATGGTGCCAATTAATGAATTTGGCTCTGAAGAGCAAAAACAGAAATACCTGCCAAAGTTGGCAACAGGCGAGTACATTGGCTGTTTCGGCCTGACTGAGCCTGATCATGGCTCTGACCCGGGTAGCATGATTACTCGTGCAAAAAAAGTGGATGGTGGTTACCGTCTAACTGGCGCAAAAATGTGGATTACCAACAGCCCAATTGCCGATGTGTTTGTGGTTTGGGCGAAAGAAGTATCGCCTGAAGGTCATGTAGGAGACATTCGCGGATTTATTTTAGAAAAAGGCTGGGACGGTCTATCAGCGCCTGCGATTCACGGTAAAGTTGGCTTACGTGCATCAATTACCGGTGAAATTGTCATGGACAATGTCTTTGTTCCTGAAGAGAACGCTTTTCCAGAAGTACGTGGTTTAAAAGGCCCATTTACCTGTCTAAACAGTGCACGTTATGGTATCGCTTGGGGCGCAATGGGCGCAGCTGAGTTCTGCTGGCATACAGCGCACCAATACACCATGGACCGTAAACAGTTTGGCCGACCATTGGCAGCGAATCAGTTAATTCAAAAGAAATTGGCGGATATGCAAACTGAGATTGCCTTGGGGCTACAAGCTGCGCTTCGCTTTGGACGTATGAAAGATGAAGGTTTAGCTGCAGTAGAAGGCACATCACTCATTAAACGTAACAACTGTGGCAAGGCTTTAGATATTGCCCGTGTAGCGCGTGACATGATGGGCGGAAATGGTATTTCTGATGAGTTTGGTGTTGCCCGCCATTTGGTTAACCTCGAAGTCGTCAACACTTATGAAGGCACACATGATGTACATGCACTGATTCTAGGTCGTGCGCAAACAGGCATCGCGGCTTTTGGTAACTAATTGAATTATATATCGATAAGGTGCTCTGCATAGAGTGCCTTAGAGACTTTTTATGCAAAAATAAACTTAATCAATAAAGGATTCATCGTGAAACACTCTTGTAACTCTGTGCAATAGCCTGAGCAGTGATGAAATAAAAAGAATAAAAAAGGCAAATGTGCAGACATAGGAATGCCGATGACTCATTTGGGAAAATGAGGAACAAGGAAATGAATAACGAAATGCAAAACGGAGCAGGAACGCTCAAATTGCCTTCTAACGTGGGCACGATGCATCGGATTACCAGCAACACTTGGAAAATGGCCTTTATTTTTGCCTTTATTTCCTTGGTGATTGATGGTGTAGACATCATGTTGCTGTCATTCAGCCTGACCAGTTTAAAGGCTGAATTTGGTTTAAGTACATTTCAAGCTGGAATGCTCGGTAGTTCTTCTTTAGCAGGGATGGCGCTGGGTGGTATTTCGGGTGGATGGGCGTGCGATAAATTCGGCCGTGTGAAAACCATTGCTTGGTCGGTCGTATTTTTCTCGATCATGACCTGTATCTTAGGCTTTACCCAAAGCTATGAACAATTTTTAATTTTACGTTTTATTGGCGCTTTTGGACTGGGTTCTCTTTACATGGCGTGTAATACGCTCATGGCAGAATATGTGCCAACCAAATATCGAACAACGGTACTTGGGACTTTGCAAACCGGTCAAACCGTGGGTTATATCGTTGCAACGCTGCTGGCGGGTGCCATTATTCCAGATCACGGCTGGCGGATGCTATTTTATGTCACCATTATTCCTGCTGCTTTTGCCCTGATCTTTATGCGTTTTGTTCCTGAACCAAAATCTTGGCAGGAAGCAAAAATTGAGCAGCTAAAACGCCGTGAATTAAAACTTGAACCTGTACAGCAGCAAGCTGCAGTCAATCAAAATGCACCTTCTGAAAGTATTTATAAACGTATTTTTGGACACACTAATCATCGCAAAATGTTCTTCTTTTGGATGTCGACCGCTGCATTTCTACAATTCGGTTATTACGGTGTTAACAACTGGATGCCAACGTATCTAGAAACCGAACTCAGCATGAACTTTAAAGCCATGACAGGCTATATGGTAGGTGCATATACCGCCATGATTCTGGGCAAAATTTTAGCCGGCTATGCCGCTGACAAGTTCGGACGTCGTATAACCTTTGTGTTTGGTACGGTAGCCACGGCAGCATTTTTACCGATCATCATTTTCTATAACACACCAACCAACATTGCCTATTTACTCGTAACTTTCGGTTTCCTATACGGTATTCCATACGGTGTAAATGCAACTTATATGGCAGAAAGCTTCTCGACGGATGTACGCGGTACGGCTATTGGCGGTGCTTACAATATGGGACGTTTAGGCGCAGCCATTGCACCAGCAACCATTGGCATGATTGCTGCTGGCGGATCGTTCACCATGGCCTTTATTGTGATGGGTGCTGCTTACTTTATTGCAGGTGTTATTCCAGGCTTGTTCATTCGTGAACGTCAATATGACCCGCAGCAAGCATCACTTTCTTCAGATGCGGAAAAAGAAAAACTTGCAAGTTTAGATACACATGTCGCTGAAGCAGAGCAAAAAGCGTCTGCAAAAACTGCAACAGTTAAATAATTAAAAAGATCTGTGCCATAGCTCAATCCTATGGCACATCTGGAGTGAACTATGGGTGCATTAAAAGGAATTCGTGTATTGGACTTAAGCCGTGTTTTGGCAGGTCCTTGGTGCGGTCAAATATTGGCTGATTTAGGAGCAGAGGTAATCAAAATTGAGCGTCCTAAAGTCGGGGATGATACACGAATGTGGGGACCACCTTGGATGCCAAATCAGCAAGGTCAAGCGACGAAAGAATCAGGCTATTACCAATGTGCGAACCGTAATAAATATTCTGTAGCCATTGATATTGCTAGTGAAGAAGGACAAGTGCTAGTCCGTGAAATTGCCCAAACGGCAGATGTCGTGATTGAAAACTACAAAGCAGGTTCACTGGCCAAATATGGTTTGGACTATGCATCGCTCAGTGCGCTTAATCCAAATATCGTATATTGCTCAATTACAGGTTTTGGTCAGGATGGGCCACGCGCGGAAGAACCGGGCTATGACTTTATTATTCAAGGTATGTCAGGTTTGATGAGTATTACTGGTGAATCTGATGATGTAATCGGTGGAGGCGCACAAAAGGTGGGGGTCGCTGTGGTCGATATTCAGACCGGACTGTACTCAACGATTGCCATTCAGGCGGCATTGTTGGCGCGGCAGCATACAGGCCGTGGTCAATATATTGATATGTCCTTACTAGACGTACAGGTGGCGGCTCTGGCCAATCAAGGCATGAACTATTTGACCTCGGGTAAAGCACCCAAGCGTATGGGAAATAATCACCCGAATATTGTGCCGTATCAAACTTTTAAAGCCAAAGATAAGGAGTTTATTATTGCCTGTGGTAACGACAAGCAATTTAAAGACTTGTGTATTGCGATTGGCTATACAGAACTGTTAGATCAGCCGAACTATTTACGTAATCAAGATCGGGTAAAACACCGTGATGAATTGATTCCATTATTGAGTGCCTTTTTTCTGACTCAAGATGCTCAAGTTTGGGTCGATGCGATTCATGCGGTAAAAGTGCCAGTCGGTGTAATCAACTCTGTAGACGACGCATTAAATGAACCACAAATTCAACACCGTAACATGGTAGTGAATATTCCACATGCTTTAAATCATGATTTTAAAGTGATTGGTTCACCGATGAAATTATCTGATACGCCTGTGGAATACCGTCATGCACCTCCACAGTTAGGGCAGCACACGACAGAAATTTTGTCCCAATATAGAACTGAAGCTGAATTAAATGAATTGGCTGCACAAGGCATCATTGATCAACTCAATCATCCTGCAGCTTAAAATTTCATGGGATTATTCTTCAAACTATTCTTCAATATATGGGCTTAAACGCCTATGTGGAATGAGTGGAGTTAAAAGTTTAGACCGAAGGACTCCAATACTTCGGTCTTTTTCAATATCAATATTCATTTACGGAGTGCTTTTAATGTTAATTTTCTAGATAAAGTATAATTATTCATCAAAGCTTGGGCCTGCAATACGGTCTTTATTTTTTTGTATGAAAGAGATGTCCATACTTTTGCGCCTTGATATTTTTTCTTTAAGCTATAACTTTCAAATTCTGGATTATACACAAACCAATTTCCGCAATGCTGCACGCAATAAGCATTTATATGCCTATTTTTCAAGTCTACTAATTGCACAGAAAGATTTCGATACCATCTCCATTGACGAGAGTATAAGTCTTTATATCCTTAATACGCTGAGTTTTAACATCTGCATAAGAAATCGTAGAACTAAAGCCAATGATTAAACTAAAAAGTAATATTGATCCGTTTTTTATATAGATGAACCATTCTTCTAATTGTCCATTTATTTTAAGAACGGACATTAAATCAAAGCCTTCAAACGAAATAAAGCCCTGCACAATGGCAAGGCTCTATTTTAATAACATTACATTGAATTTGTTCAGCTGCATATTATTGCTGTATAAAATTCTGCAAAGCCTGATTAAATGCATCTGGCTGTTCAATGTTTGAAATATGCGATGCATTAATTTCAAATAATTGGCTATTTGCAATGTGTTCTTGCATAAATTGACCATCTGCAACTGTAGTTACAAGGTCTTGTTGACCTGCAATAATTAATACAGGTACGTGAATAGACGAGATTTCATTGCGTAAATCCGCTTTAGCCAAAGCTTCACAACAACTTGCATAACCTTCTGGGCTGCCAGCTCCGAGGTCGTTACTCAAAGATTGTACAGTTGCCGTGTTACTTTGGATAAAGGGTTCTGTAAACCATCGTGATGCTGCCGTTACTGCAATTGGTTTCAAACCTTGTTGACGGACTAACTGCGCACGTTCATTCCAAGCTGATTCTTGCCCAATTTTTGCAGCGGTATTGCATATAATGACATGGTTAAAGCGTTTAGGATGATGTATTGCAAGCCATTGGCCTGTTAAACCACCCATCGATATTCCACAAAATGCGGCTTGTTGAATACTTAAATGATCCAATAAATGGATGACATCTGTACCCAATTGATCAAGGCTATATGGCCCTTGGGGGGAAGAAGATGCACCATGGCCACGTGTATCATAACAAATGACAAAATAATCCTGCTGCAGCGCCTCTATCTGAGGCTGCCACATGCTGAACTTTGTGCCTAAAGAGTTAGAAAAGACAATCGCAGGTTGTGTGTGGTCACCAAAAGTTGCGTAATTAATCGTTGCATCATTGGATATAAATGTAGGCATGTTTTGAATCCTTAATTTTATAAATCCCCTAAATCCCCCTATAAGAAGGAGGACTTTTATTGAGGATTAAACACGTTCAATAATCAAAGCGATGCCTTGACCGACACCAATGCACATCGAACAGAGGGCATATTGACCTGAAATTGCCTCAAGTTGATTTAACGCAGTCGTCACTAAACGAGCTCCAGATGCACCTAAAGGATGCCCCAAAGCAATAGCGCCACCGTTTGGATTGACATGTTTAGCGCCATCTTCTAAACCTAGTTCACGGGTTACCGCTAAGGCTTGAGCCGCAAAAGCTTCATTCAGCTCGATTACATCCATTTGTTCAAGGCTTAGACCTGTTTGAGCTAATAGCTTTTTGATGGCAGGCGCAGGACCAAAGCCCATGATTTTGGGTTCAACACCCACCACCGTTGCCGCAATAATTTTGGCCCGTGGCTTTAACTTAAATTTGTTAACAGCATCATCTGAAGCGATCAGTAGTGCAGCTGCACCATCATTGATTCCTGAAGCATTGCCCGCAGTTACCGTACCATCTGCTTTCACCACAGGTTTGAGTTTTGCCAAACCTTCTGCTGTCGTCGATGCGCGTGGATGCTCATCTGTATCGACTATCAGTGGGTCGCCTTTACGCTGTGGAATGATTACAGAGATGATTTCTTTCTCAAAAAAACCATTGGCTTGTGCAGCAGCTGTACGGCGCTGACTTTCTAAGGCAAAAGCATCTTGATCAGCACGGTTAATATTGAATTGTTCTGCCACATTTTCAGCGGTTTGAGGCATGGTTTCCACGCCATACATTTGTTTGAGTATTGGATTGATAAAACGCCAGCCCATGGTGGTGTCTTCAATCTTTTGACTACGTCCATAAGCGCTTTCCGATTTACCCATAACAAAGGGCGCACGGGACATACTCTCAACACCGCCGGCAATAATTAAGTCTGCTTCATTTGCTTTAATTGCACGGGCTGCCATCGCAATTGCATCAAGTGATGAACCACAAAGTCGGTTTACAGTTGTAGCAGGAACTTGAAAAGGGACACCTGCAAGTAGCGACGACATTCGTGCAACATTACGGTTATCTTCACCGGCTTGGTTCGCGCAGCCATAAATCACGTCATCAACTGACTCCCAAGCAATACTTGGATTTCGCTGCATCAGTGCCTTGATAGGTAAGGCACCGAGGTCGTCGGTACGCACTGCTGCCAAACCGCCCGCATAGCGACCGAAAGGGGTGCGGATTGCATCAATAATATAGGCATTTTTCATTTTATAAATCCTAAAAACTCAGCTCCTCCCTTTTTAAAGGGAGGTTGGGAGGGATTTACAGGAAGTTAATTTTTGAATATTAATCCTCCCTAAATCCCTCCTTTAATCAAGGAGGGACTTTTTGCTTTATGCTGTCGTATCTATCAGCTTTGCACCGGTCATTGACTGTAATTCGTCAAAGCTCAGACCCTCAACTTTTTCAATCACTTTCATGCCTTCAACTGTTACATCAATGACGCACAAATCTGTGTAAATACGATCGACACATTGCAGGCCTGTCGCAGGGTATGACAATTCAGCAACAATTTTCGGTTCACCTTTTTTGGTCACATGGTCTGTAGTAATAAAGACTTTTTTCGCCCCAACAGCCAAATCCATTGCACCACCTACAGCAGGAATTGCATCTGGCGCACCAGTATGCCAATTTGCTAAGTCACCATTTCGGGCAACCTGAAAAGCGCCTAATACTGCAATATCTAAATGCCCGCCACGCATCATGGCAAAAGAGTCACCATGGTGAAAAAAGCAGCCGCCCGTTTGCATAGTGACAAACTCTTTTCCTGCATTAATTAACTCAGGGTCTTCTTCGCCTTTAGCTGGAGGAGGACCAAAAGCCAAAAGTCCATTTTCTGAATGTAGAAAAACATCTTTATCTGTTGGTAAATAATTTGAAATTTTAGTGGGCAAGCCAATGCCTAAATTGACATAAGCACCATCTGGAATATCTTGTGCAACACGTTCTGCAATTTGATCACGGGTTAATTTGGTATAGCTCATGGTTCTTTCCTCACGTGATTTATGCAGATTGCTCAAGCTGTGCAGGTTGAACAGCCACAACATGTTGTACAAAAATGCCAGGGGTAATAATGTGCTCTGGGTCTAATGCACCAAGTTCAACAACTTCAGAAACCTGAGCAATTGTCACATCTGCTGCCATAGCCATAATGGGGCCAAAGTTACGCGCTGATTTGTTGTAAACCAAGTTGCCCCAGCGGTCGCCCTGATGTGCTTTGATTAAAGCAAAATCAGCTTTAATTGGATTTTCGAGGACGAAATCTTTGCCTTCATAATTGAGTGTAGGTTTGCCTTCTGCCAACAACGTACCAAAACCTGTTGGTGTATAAATTGGACCCAAACCCATGCCTGCCGCCTGGATACGGCAAGCTAAATTACCTTGTGGTACAAGCTCAAGTTCTATTTTTCCTGCACGGTATAATTCATCGAACACCCAAGAGTCCGATTGGCGAGGGAAAGAACAGATCATTTTACGGACAGCACCAGCTTTGAGTAATTTAGCCAGTCCATAGTCACCATTACCTGCATTGTTATTGACGATGATTAGGTCTTTGATCCCAAGTTCTATCAGTCCATCAATCAGTTCAGCAGGCTGACCAGCCGTACCGAAGCCGCCGATCATAATGGTTGATCCATCCTTAATTTGAGACAGTGCTTCTGTTAAGGAAGCGGTACTTTTATCAATCATGCTACGATCCTTCATCAAGAACGATAAAACTATTTACCTGACTAACCACTTCAGCTATACAAGGCAGATAATCTTTTATTTCAAATGTTTACTAACTTAAAAAGCAGATAAATGGATTTCAATCATGTGTTACACAATTGGAATCCAATCACATCAGCTGTCATCACTACGAATAGAAGAGGGATGACGATTTAAAGCCATGACTTCAATATTCATATACGGGTAAAGGGGCAATCCTTGTAAAATGTTGTGTAGCTCTTCATTGCTTTCAACATCAAAAATACTGATATTTGAATATTGACCAGTAATGCGCCAGATATGACGCCATTTGCCTTGACGTTGTAGATCTTGTGAATAAGCCTTTTCTACAGCTTTAATTTCATTGGCTTTTTCGACTGGCATATCTAATGGAATATTGACATCCATGCGTACTTGGAAAAGCATTTCTCACTCCTAGCTAAATGTTATTTGCGACGTAAGTCATCAATTTTGTTTTCATCAATTTCAATCCCTAAACCCGCTGTGGTCGGAATCTTGAGTTCGAAATCTTGATATTGAAGTGGGGTTTTTAAAATTTCTTCAGTTAGCAGCAATGGACCAAAAAGCTCTGTGCCATAAGCTAAATTGTCAAATGTAGAAAATGCATGTGCCGATGCAATAGTGCCCACAGGGCCTTCAAGCATGGTTCCACCATATAAATCGATACCCGCAAGTTTGGCGATTTTAGAAACCTCACAGCCTTCGATTAAACCGCCAGACTGTGCAACTTTGACTGCAAAAACAGAGGCAGAATTGTGCCGCGCAAGTTGATATGCCGTTTGAGGCCCCATCAGTGATTCATCTGCCATAATCCCAATATCAAAACGACGAGTTAAACGGCGCATCGCGTCAATGTTATCGATTGCGCAAGGCTGCTCAATCAGGTCAACACCACCATCTTGTAACAACTGAATGCCTTTAATGGCATCTAATTCAGACCAAGCACGGTTAACATCCACACGGATAGAAATGTCCGCACCTAACGCTTTTTTAATGGCTAAAACATGTTCAACGTCGGCTTCAACGGGGCGTGAACCGATTTTAAGTTTGAAAATATTGTGTCGTTTTGCCGCAATCATTTTTTGTGCTTCGGCAATGTCTTTTTCTGTATTGCCAGACGCAAGTACCCAAAGAACAGGCAAGCTGTCACGTAAACGACCGCCCAATAATTCACTCAAAGGCAGATTTAAACGCTGCGCCAAAATATCGAGTAGAGCCGTTTGAATGGCACATTTAGCAAAGCGATTGCCGTTAATATTACGTTTAATGGCTTGCATGGTTTGAGCTACATTCAAACCAGTGAGGGTTTTCAGTAAAGGACTAAAATAAGTTTCAATATTGGTACGAATGCTTTCAGGGCTTTCTTCACCATAGCCTAGACCACCAATCGTCGTCGCTTCACCCCAACCGATATAACCATCTTCGGTGATGATTTTAATCAAAACAAGGGTTTGCGTTTGCATGGTTGCAACAGCCATCTTGTGCGGACGGACTGTTGGGATTTCCACGAGCAGGGTTTCAATCGACTTATACATCTTGCGTATTTCTTATCTATCCAACTATTTATATACCCTAATTTAATGTAATATCTTTAACTAGAGCGATTTTGGTATTTTTAGATACTTAAAAGGTATATAAATGGAATTAAGGCACTTACGTTACTTTGTCACCGTGGTTGAAGAGCAAAGTATTACCAAGGCAGCAGAAAAATTATGTATTGCTCAGCCGCCTTTGAGCCGCCAAATTCAAAAGCTTGAAGAAGAACTGGGCATTACCTTGTTTGAGCGTGGTTCTAGACCCGTGAAAACCACAGAAGCTGGTATGTTCTTTTATGAGCATGCTGTGCAGATATTGACGCATACCGCCCAGGCCACAACCATGGCACAGCGAATTAATGCCGTTGATAAAACTGTCCGCATTGGTTATGTCAGTTCGCTTTTATACGCATTATTGCCGCAAATTATTTATCTATTTCGACAACGCAACCCAGATATTCATGTTGAACTAATAGAATGTGGCACACGCGACCAGATTGAAGCCTTAAAAACCGGTCGAATTGATATTGGTTTTGGACGACTTCGATTAACCGATCCGTCCATTAAACGTGTTTTATTAAGAAAAGAAGCGCTACGTTTAGCTATTCATAAAAACCATCATTTGGCTGAATTTAAAGACAAAGGCATTTATCTTTCTCAAATTTTAGATGAACCAATTTTTGCCTATCCAACAACACCGAAACCGAATTTTTCCACTCTCATTCAATCGATATTTACCGAATTAGGACTTGTACCTAAACATTTAACCGAAGTGCGTGAAATTCATATGGCTTTGGGCTTGGTGGCGTCAGGAGAGGGCATTTCCCTGATTCCTGAAAGTGCCAGTGATATTGGCATGAAAAATTTGATGTACATCCCAATCTTAGATTTGGAAGCCTATAGTCCAATCTCTTTGTCGGTGCGCAATATGGATCATAGCAATTACATTCCAAAGATACTGGATTGTATTCGTGAAGTCTTTGTTGAAGAAAATATCGATTTACGCGCCATCGATGCAGATGCATAACTAATCAAGGTTTCATGGTCGATGTAACACAAGATCCACTATTCAAATGATAGGGTCTTATGAAATATCAATCACTTCAGCCCAAAGCATCCTGATAAATACAAGACTGAGCTATTTCAAAAACCTTTTCATCTTCAATATTTAATTGATCGTATTGCTGCATTTTTTGAATCATCCATTCAAAGTCTGAAGTTTGTGGCGCTTGGCTCTTGCCAAAATTTTGAATGATGCTTTTGATCCGATGAAAAGCCTCGACGTGAATCTGCTCAGAACAATCAAACCGGATGATGTGATATTGCTTTAACAAAGAAAATATTTCAGAAAAATGCGTTTGTTGAAGTAGATCGTTTTGGGCTTTTTGGATGGCAAGATGGATTGCCTTTAAGGTATTGGGATGTTTTTCTGCCCAATCATGGGTAAAAGCCAAAACCTTATCTGGTATAGGCTCAATAATATCTTGGCTATTGACGATAATACGACTATAGCCTTGTATTTCAGCTTGCGTATTCCACGGCTCTCCGACACAAAATCCATCAATTCGTTGCGTTGATATTGCTTCCACCATATAAGGCGGTGGTAGAGTTGAAAAGGTCTGAGTTTGAGCAATTTCTGTGTCTGCAAGTGCCAGCCATTCTCTTAAAATATAATGATGAATCGAATGCTGAAAAACATGCGCCAACTGAATCGTTTGATTCTGTTTTATCGCAGATACGATTTTCTCTGCTGAATTTTTTGGAAGATCCAAAGCATGGATATTTAATTTATAGCACAGCTTTTGACTTAAACTAATATAAGCACAATTAGTACTGAGCGTCATTGATGTTTGCAAAGGGATGCCGAGATGATCTTTGCCCGTCACAGATGCAGGCAGCATGGCCGATAAACAGTGTGCTGCATCTAAAAAACCAAAAGCTAGACGATCGCGTAAACTTGCCCAAGATGGTTCTTGAGTCAGTGTCACATTCAAGCCTTGTTCCGCAAAATAGCCTTGATGTTCTGCCCAGAGCAAAGCAACACAGTCAAGTAAAGGAATATAGCCCAATTGAATATCAGTTTTTTCAAGCTTTTGCATGGTTTATTCCTTAAATTGAGACTGTAACAGCGCTTGCGCATCAAGCAGTCGGCGCGCCATTTCACCCATCGTCATACGGTGACTCATGGCATTTTTTCTCAGCAAATTAAATGCTTGATCTTCGGTTAAACCATGCATTTGTATTAAAAGCACTTTGGCTTTTTCAATATCTTTTCGATCGGCCAATTTGCACTTGGTTTCAGCCAAATCATTCAGCAGTTTTTTATGCTTTTTATATTGTTCAATCGAAATTTCTAAAATGCTATTCAAACGTGCAGGGTCAATACCATCGACAATATATGCCGTGACACCCGCATCAATCGCGCTTCGGATGATTTCAAGACTCGAATTTTTAGTGAACAGAACAGTCGGTAAGTCAAATTGGCTGACACAGCTTTCAATGACATCGCGATGTGGATGATCCATATCCAATAAAATCACATCTGCCTGAATATTTTGCAGATATGACATATTTAAATGATCAATCATGAAACTAGCGACCACATCAAAGTCATGTTGAATTAATGAGGCTTGAATAAATTCAGCGCGTTCTTGATCATCATCAATTAGGGCTATTTTTAGTTTTGGCATGCAAACACTCAGACAGAGCCAAACAAATACGTATTGAGTTTTCTAAGCAATTTAAATGCCAAATTTTAAGACAATACAAAATATAAATCTGCTTCTAAATTTTAGCTTGGTTATATGCACATTTTAAAATTGAACCATTTCCGTGCACTGATCTTGTGCAGGGCTGAACCACGTTTGAACATTCAGCCGCATCTCTATAGGCATATTGACTATCTATTTACCTTAATTCGCTTATTTTCGGATAGATCGGCGCTCAATGCTTAAATATAGAGATGAAATTTACGATTGAAATAAAAACTTGGCACGTATCGTGCTTAATACTTATTGAGTCAAAGAAGACTCTAAAAATTTGTTAGACGGCCAACGACGTCCGTTCTGATCGACTCTGTTATGTGTTAGCGACATAACCGAGTAATTCATGCGTTCAGTTCAGTCAGGAGAAGGTTATGTCTTCAAATTTAAATGCCAAAAAAGCCACAAAAATAAGTCTATTTAATTTTTCTTCAGCAGCAATGCGGGCCTTCCACATGAGTTGGCTCGCATTCTTTGTTTGCTTCTTTGCATGGTTTGCCTGTGCACCGTTGATGCCAGTGATTGCTGGCGAATTTCACCTCACGAAAGATCAAATTGCCAATATTAATATTGCCGCTGTTGCGATCACGATTTTAGTCCGTCTGATCGTTGGTCCTTTATGTGATAAATATGGCCCGCGTAAAACCTATACAGCTTTATTAATCATCGGCAGTATTCCAGTCTTTGGGGTTGCATCTGCGAGCAGCTATGAATCCTTTCTTTTCTTCCGCTTGCTGATCGGCGCGATTGGCGCAAGCTTCGTCATCACTCAATACCATACAAGCATTATGTTTGCGCCTAATGTTGTGGGTACAGCCAATGCTGCAACAGCAGGCTGGGGCAATGCAGGCGGCGGTGCAACTCAAGCCCTTATGCCTTTACTGCTTGGCGCACTCGTTATGTTTGGTGTAGAGCAAGCGATGGGCTGGCGTATTGCGCTGATTGTACCCGGTGTGATGATGCTGATTGTTGGTGCGCTTTACTGGAAGTTCACACAAGACTGTCCGCAAGGCAACTTTAAAGAACTTCGCGAACAAGGCATCAGTGTTGGCAGTGACAAAAAAGGCGGCTTGGCAATTCTAATGCATGCAGCACGCAATTACCGTGTATGGATTCTATTTGGCGCTTACGCAGCTTGTTTCGGTATTGAAATCTTTATTCACAACATTGTAGCAATGTACTACGTCGACCATTTCAGCTTTGGATTAAAAGAGGCGGGTATGGCAGCAGGTATCTTTGGTTTGCTTGCATTGTTTGCTCGTGCGCTTGGCGGCATTGTTTCGGACAAAGTAGCGACTAAAAAAGGCTTGGATGGCCGTACCAAAGTGTTATTCGCCATGATTCTGCTCGAAGGGCTGTTTTTAATTCTGTTCTCGCAAATGAGCACGCCAATCTTCGCCATTCTTGCAATGACAGTATTCGCACTCTTCACTCACATGGCGTGCGGCGCAACCTATGCCTTGGTGCCATTCATTGACCGTGATGCTTTAGGCGGCGTGGCAGGCATTATCGGTGCAGGCGGTAACGTAGGTGCAGTGGCTGCAGGCTTCTTGCTTAAAGGCATGCTGGATATTCAAACCACGCTTATGGTGTTGGGCGGTCTAGTGGTTATCGCTGCAAGCTGTGTACTGATGATCCGCTTCTCTGTAGAGCATAAAGAAAAAGAACAGCGCCTATTTGAACAAGCTGTAAATGAACGAAATTTAGCTGAAGCTCAAAACTAATACTGAAAAGTTGCCTCTAAACATCGCGATTTAGGGGCAAATAAAAAAATCTTGCGGAGAAAGAATATGAAAATCATCATGATTGGACATGGCATGGTTGGCCATAAATTTATCGAATCTGTACTGGAACACGCAGGTGATGATGTTGAATTAACCATTTTGGCTGAAGAGCCGCGTTTAGCCTATGACCGTGTGCATTTAACTGAATATTTCAGCGGTAAATCGGCTAAAGATTTAACCCTGTGCCGCAGCGACTTTGCTGATGCATACGGTATAGATTTACGCCTGAGCACCAAAGCGGTTGAAATTGATCAGCGTAATAAAACGGTCACGACCAATCACGGTGATATTCTTTCTTTTGACAAGCTGGTGCTCGCAACAGGTTCATATGCATTTGTGCCGCCAATTCCAGGCAATGAGCGTGAAAACTGCTTTGTGTACCGTACCATTGAAGACTTGGATGCCATCCGTGCCGCAAGCTTGAATGCTAAAACAGGTGTGGTGATCGGCGGCGGTTTATTGGGTCTGGAAGCAGCAAAAGCGCTGCGTGATTTAAACTTAGAAACCCATGTTGTTGAATTTGCACCACGCTTAATGGCAGTTCAGATTGATGATCTAGGCGGTAAAGTTTTACGCTCTAAAATTGAAAATCTAGGTGTTAAAGTCCATACGCAAAAAGCGACATCTTGCATCGAAGATGGTGCAAATGCGAAGCACGTGATGAAGTTTGGTGATGGTTCTGAACTGGAAACCGATATCATCTTATTCTCTGCAGGTATCCGCCCGCGCGATGAATTAGCGCGCCAAAGCGGTCTAGCGATTGGTGAACGTGGCGGTATTGCGATTAATGACTATTGCCAAACTTCAAACCCTGACATTTATGCCATTGGTGAATGTGCGCTTTGGCAGAATAAAATTTATGGCTTAGTTGCACCGGGCTATGACATGGCGCGTATTGCAGCAAAGCATGTGATGGAACAAAACTGCACGCTTTTCGCTGGTGCAGATATGAGCACCAAGCTGAAACTGATGGGTGTTGATGTTGCATCTGTAGGCGATGCGCATGCAATGACACCCAATGCCTTAAGCTATTTCTATGCAGATGAAGCAGCTCAGGTCTATAAAAAAATTGTCGTGAATGCTGATAAAACCAAGCTACTTGGTGCAGTATTGGTGGGCTGTGCTAAAGAATACAATGACCTGCTGCAAATGATGCTGAATGGCTTAGACGTTCCTGAAAGCCCAGAAAGCCTAATCATGCCTGGCTATGCACAATCTACAGGTAAATCGGGCGGAAGCGGTGTCGATCTGTTGCCAGACAGCGCAACGATTTGTTCATGTAACAACGTCTCTAAAGCAGACATTTGTTCAGCCATTGCTGACGGATCGACTTCTTTAGGCGCATTGAAAAAATGCACCAAAGCTGCAACAGCTTGCGGCGGCTGTGCACCATTAGTCACTCAAGTCCTCAAATCTGAGCTTCAGCGTCAAGGTGTCACTGTAAATAACCATTTATGTGAACACTTTGCTTATTCACGCCAAGAGCTCTATCACTTGGTACGTGTGAACGAAATCAAAACCTTTGATGACCTGATTCAACAGCATGGCCATGGTTTAGGCTGTGACATCTGTAAACCGACGGCAGCCAATATCCTAGCGTCATGCTGGAATGACTTTGTACTTAAACCAAGCCATGCAGGCTTGCAAGACAGTAATGACTACTACCTAGGCAACATACAAAAAGACGGCTCTTATTCAGTCGTGCCACGTATGGCAGGCGGTGAAGTTACTCCGGATGGATTAATTGCCGTAGGTCAAATTGCGAAAGAATATGGTCTATATACCAAACTGACAGGTGGTCAGCGTGTCGATATGTTTGGTGCACAAGTGCATCAGTTGCCTGAAATTTGGGAAAAATTGATTGCTGCAGGTTTTGAGTCTGGTCATGCATACGGTAAATCATTGCGTACAGTGAAATCATGTGTCGGCAGTACTTGGTGCCGCTATGGCGTAGACGACTCTGTGGGTTTGGCGATTTTCCTAGAAAACCGCTACAAAGGCCTGCGTTCACCGCATAAATTGAAAATGGCAGTATCAGGCTGTACCCGTGAATGTGCTGAAGCGCAAAGTAAAGATGTTGGCGTGATTGCGACTGAAAAAGGCTGGAACCTTTATGTATGCGGCAACGGCGGTATGAAGCCGCGTCACGCAGAGCTTTTGGCATCAGACTTAGATACGCAAACATTGATCAAATACATTGACCGTTTCTTTATGTTCTACATTCAAACAGCAGACCGTTTGCAGCGTACTTCTGTATGGCGCGACAACATGGAAGGCGGTTTAGATTACCTGAAAGATGTCGTTGTGAATGATTCGCTTGGCGTAGCTGCTGAACTTGAACGCCGTATGAGCCATGTTGTGGGTACATATCAAGATGAATGGCGTACTGCTGTAGAAGATCCTGAAGTACGTAAACGCTTTGTGACTTTCGTGAATGCAAAAGCAGAACAGCAAAATGATCCGCATATTCAGTTTGCATCCGTTCGCGGTCAAATCAGACCCAAAACAGAAGCTGAACGCGATACGACACGCATTCCAGTGGTTGAAGCTTAAGAGAATAACGAATTTAAAACTTCTTTTATTTGATTTACATCCTTATTCGGTTTCTCGCTAAGGCGAAAATGAAAAGATAGTGATCTAAAAGAAGTTTAAAAAGGATCAAGAATATGACAATTTTAAAAGAAATGAATGATTTAGACTGGTTTGATGTTTGTGCATTAGATGATATTACGCCAAATACAGGTGTGGGCGCACTGATTGAAAATCAGCAAATTGCGATATTCCGTGTCGGTGAAGAAAAGCGGGTTTATGCGCTCAGCAATCAAGACCCATTTAGCCAAGCCTATGTTATGTCCCGCGGTATTATTGGTGACTTGCAGGGTGAACGTGTTATTGCATCACCCATTTATAAACAGCATTTCAGCCTTGCTACTGGACGCTGCTTAGAAGATAAAGACCAAAAACTCTTGGTTTTTCCAAGCAAAATTGAAAATGGCCGTGTGCTGATTAGTCCAACTGCTCAAAAAACCTATATTACCAATAACGCGCCATCGTCTGAACTGATGAAACTAGTTTTGGTCGGCAATGGCTTAGCGGGTATGCGCTGCTTAGAAGATCTGCTGGATATGGCGCCAGAGCGTTATGAAATTACAGTCATAGGCGAAGAGCCTTGGGGCAATTACAACCGCATTATGCTTTCACCTGTGCTTTCAGGTGATAAAACCATTGAAGATATCATGCTGCATTCACATGCTTGGTATAAAGACAAAAATATCCGTTTTGTAGCAGGTGATGCGGCGGTACGCATAGACCGTCCGCGCAAGCAGGTATACACAGAAAAAGGCTTGGTCATCGATTATGACCGTCTGATTTTAGCGACAGGTTCTAAGCCATTTATTCCGCCTATACCGGGAACTGACTTAAAAGGTGTTCTCAGCTTCCGTGATATTTATGATGTAAACCGCATGCTGGATTACTGTAAATCTAAGCAAAATGCAGTGGTGATTGGCGGCGGTTTACTTGGCCTGGAGGCTGCGTACGGCCTGAAACAGCGTGGCATGAATGTCACAGTGCTGCATTTGATGGACCGCATTATGGACCGCCAGCTGGATGAAAAAGCCAGCTTAATGCTCAATCATGCGATTGAACAAAAAGGTATAAAAATCATGACTGCAGCCAATACCCAAGAGTTGATGGGTGAAGATGGCCATGTCAAGCAGCTGCGTTTGCAGGACGGTACTGTTTTAGATGCAGATCTTGTGGTTTTTGCGGTGGGTATTCGTCCGAATATTGAGCTTGCTCAAAGTGCAGGACTGCGCTGCGGCCGCGGTGTCATGGTGAATGACACCATGCAAACGTTTGATCCGAGTATTTATGCGGTGGGTGAATGTATTGAACACCGCAGCCAAACTTTCGGTTTAGTTGAACCGCTTTGGGGACAGGCATTCATTTGTGCATCGCATTTGGCCGAACATGGCAGCTTAACCTTTAAAGCGCCTACGGTTCCGACACAGTTAAAAGTCAGCGGCTGTGATGTTTTTTCTGCAGGCAATTTTGAACCGTTAGAAGATTTTGAAGATATTATTTTGAATGATGAAAAGCGTCAGATTTATAAACGCATTATTATTCAAAAAGATAGAGTGATTGGCGCTGTGCTGTTTGGCGATACTGAAGACGGTGCATGGTATGCAGAATTGATTTCAGATCAAACTCCAATTTCAAGCATCCGAAACAAATTGCTGTTTGGTAAGGATTTTGCATTAAAGAAAGCAGGGTGATTCATTATTAATCAAAGAATATAGTCACGACCGCGCAATTTCATTTTTAAGAAATTTGTATTTGCGTAGGTGTTGCCTCACTTTTGAAGGATCAAAAGTGACAAAAATCCTTTGTTGGGCGAAGGGTACATCCTATACCCCGCCCAACGGTGGCATCCATGCCACCACACGATAGTTAGTTTTAACTTAAATTTAAATAATTTAGTCATCTTTTGAAATTGGTCGTAACACTCAATTAATTGAGTTTGGAAAAAGGAGCCGGCAGAAGTGAATAGCATCCCGATCGTGGAACTGCATAGCTCCACAGAAAATAAAATTAAAACAACGCAAACCACCTGTCCATATTGTGGTGTCGGCTGCGGCGTGAGCGCAACAGTTGAACAGACTGCTTTAGGGCAAAAAGTCAGTGTGACTGGCGATACGAACCATCCATCAAACTATGGCAAGCTGTGCATTAAAGGCAGTAACTTAGCCGATACGATTGGATTAGAAACACGTGTCTTACAGCCGATGCTTGGGCGTCAAACATCACCATTTCATACTCGTCAGGCTACAGATTGGAACACAGCAACAGCACTGATTGCCGAAAAATTTCAGCAATGTATAGATCTTTACGGACGTGAAAGCATCGCTTTTTATGTGTCGGGCCAACTGCTGACGGAGGATTACTATGCCGTTAACAAATTTGTCAAAGGCTATTTAGGTACTGCAAATATTGACACCAATTCACGGCTTTGCATGTCATCGGCTGTGGCGGCACATAAGCGTGCATTTGGTGAAGACCTTGTACCAGCAAGCTATGAAGACTTTGAGCATACAGATATGGTGGTGCTGGTCGGATCCAATACAGCATGGTGCCATCCCGTGCTGTATCAGCGCATTATGAAAGCCAAAGAAGAACGTGATTTGTTCGTAGTGGTCATTGATCCGCGCTTTACCAGTACCTGTGAGGCTGCAGATTTGCATTTGCCAATTTTACCGGGGCAAGATGTCGCACTGTTCAATGGTTTGCTGCAGTATTTAGTACAAAATAATCATAGTGATGTAGATTTTATCACCAAACATACTCAAGGTTTGGCGCAAGCGCTGGAGCAAAGTAAAACAGAAGCTTCTATGACAGCAGTTGCTGAGCGTACAGGTATTTCTTTAGAAAAATTACAGCTATTTTTTGAAAAATTTGCGCAAACTGACAAAGTTATGTCGCTATTTTCGATGGGGGTTAATCAGTCTTCGCGTGGTGTAGACAAAGCCAACAGTATTATTAACTGCCATTTGCTGACTGGCAAAATCGGAAAATTAGGTGCAGCGCCTTTTTCTATGACAGGTCAGCCCAATGCAATGGGTGGCCGCGAGGTTGGCGGCTTAGCCAATATGCTGGCTGCGCACTTAGATGTCGATAACACAGCGCATCAGGCATTAGTACAAGCGTTTTGGCAAAGTCCATTTATTGCCAATAAAGCGGGATTAAAAGCGGTTGATCTGTTTCAGGCGGTTGAAAGCGGCAAAATAAAAGTCATCTGGATTATGGCTACTAATCCTGTAGTTAGCTTGCCAGATGCAGATCAAGTCAAACGTGCCTTAGAGCAATGCGAGTTTGTAGTGGTGTCGGATATTTGCAAAGACACAGACACAGCAATATATGCAGATGTGCTTTTACCTGCATTGGGCTGGGGTGAAAAAGACGGAACCGTTACCAATTCTGAACGCCGTATTTCACGTCAAACTGCTTTTTTAGATGCGCCGGGTGAAGCCAGAGCAGACTGGTGGTCTATTGCACAAGTTGCGAAAAAGATGGGTTATAGCGGTTTTGACTACAGCAGCAGCTATGACATATTTATTGAACATGCAAAATTATCTGCTTATCAAAATGCGCCTTTAGATCAACGTGATACCACTGAGTCTTTTCGCTACTTTAATTTGCAGGGTTTAAGTAAGTTATCTGCACAAGATTATGCTGAATTAAAGCCCGTGCAATGGCCAGTTTGGCAGTTAGATCAGAGCGCTGATGCAGTCAGCCGTTTGTTTGCAGCAGGCCAATTCAGCCATGCGGATGCCAAAGCTAAGTTTGTAGCAACAACCGCTATTGACCCTTTGAACAAGATTTGCGGCGAATATCCGCTGGTTTTAAATACTGGCCGTATCCGTGATCAATGGCACACCATGAGCCGTACGGGTTTATCTGCAAACTTGAGTACACATATCGCCGAACCATTTTGTGAAATACACCCGCAAGATGCACTGAAGTTTGGTGTTAAAGATGGTGAACTGATTGAGGTGAAATCTAACTGGGGCTTATGTATTTTACGTGCACAGGTCAGCAGTAAAATTCGACGCGGTCAAATTTTTGCGCCAATTCATTGGAATGACCAAGTCGCATCGGATGCGCGTATTGGCAAAGTGGTGAATCCTGTGGTCGATGCACTATCTGGTGAGCCTGAATTTAAACATACACCTGTATTTGTACAGCCGTTTTATACACAGTGGCAAGGTGTACTGTATGTACGTGACGGCTTTGAGCAAATGGTGCAAAACACCATTCAAAACACGGTGTGGTGGACCAAAATTAAAACAGCGAAAGCGACACGTTTTGAGTTGGCAGATCGTAAAAAATTTAGAAACACGGTTCAGCAGCTGAAAACATTACTGCCATTTACCGATGAAAGCTTTGAATGGCTGAATTTGGAAGATCAAACTGCCGATTTGAGTCATACCGTGGTGCTGCAAGATGGGCATTTAATTGCCAGTCTATATATTGCGCAACGCTCTATGCTGCCAGACCGTGATTGGATTGCTGGCATGTTTAAGCGTGAACGACTAAGCGCAATGCACCGCAAAGCGCTGCTTGCAGGTCAGCAGATGAACATGACCAACAGTGCAGGTCCGCTGGTGTGCAGCTGTTTCAAAGTTGGCAAAAATACCATTATCGAAACCATTAAAGAAAAGAATATTACCCATGAAAAACAAGTTACTGCATGTTTAAAGGCTGGCGGCAATTGCGGTTCGTGCTTATCAGAAATTCGAGGCTTAATTAAAGCCTGTCAGACGGAGTACGCAGAATGATGAAAAAAATCACCAAATCAGTAAGCTATCCAGAAACAGACTTGGTTATTTTGGCGGGCGGTCAAGCCCGCAGAATGAACGGTATAAATAAAGTTTTACAAAAATTTGATGATGAAATTCAGCTCATTAAGATTCATCAGTGTTTAAAGTCACGGGCTGCAAATGTCTGGATTAACAGCCATCGTGACCATTCAATCTATGAATGCATGATTCCTTCAATAAAGCTGTATAAAGATGATGAAGCGGGTTTTTTAGGGCCGTTGATGGGCATGAAAAGCGCGTGGTCACATGTACAGTCGGATTATGTTTTGTTTGTCCCGTGCGATGTGACCTATATCCCGAAGAAAGTGCTTTCGAGATTACATCAGGCTATGCAGCGGGATCCCTTGTGTGAAGTGGCAGTTGTGGAAATTAATGGCAAAGCGCTGTATCCATTTTGTTTGCTGAAACGAAGCAGTCTCACAATGCTGCAAGCCCATCTTGATCAAAAACAGCGCAGTTTGAAGGGGTGTTTCAGTAAAATGCACATGCAAGTTGCACGTTTTCAAAATAATGCACTCTTTTTTCACAGTATTAACTCTCTAGATGAGCTGCAGCAGCACCGTCAGCTGAATTTTCTCTAAAAGCTGTACCTTTTGCGGAGCTTTCATTTTAAATGATGAGCCTAATGTGCTGTTTTTGAACCCAGAGAGAAAATCTACAGCCAATATGAAGCTTTTGAGCATGATATATAGCGATAAAACAGACTGCTTTTATACCTTAGATAATGGGCTTAACGGCAATTTATATTTTTAATTGCTATTAGTTATTTATAAGTTATTGATTTTGTGTGTCAAAAAAACAAACCAAATCCTCTGAAATAAATATTCAAAAAAGCGCAAAGTTGGAACACTTATTGCAATTTTTACTGCAAGAAAAGAGGGCGCAAAATTTGTACTGAGCTAAGACAGGGCAAATGACAGCACCATGGAAGAAAAACATGAACAGCATGACACAATTACAGCCAGTGACCATTTTTAAGGATCAGTTTGGCCGTGAAAAACGCAAGTTGCGTATTTCAGTGACAGACCGCTGTAATTTTAAATGTGTCTATTGTATGCCTGAACACCCTGAATGGATGAAAAAGCATAATCTTCTCAGTTTTGAATCACTTTACAATTTTTGTGAGTTTATGGTGCTGCGCGGGATTGATCAGATCCGGATCACGGGCGGCGAACCTCTCATACGTCAAGGCGTTGTGCATTTTATTGAACAGCTGCAACAGCTGAGAAAGCTAGGCCTTAAACGTATATCCATGACCACCAATGGACATTATCTGAAACAATATGCACAGGCCCTAAAACAAGCTGGCTTAGATGGCATAAATATCAGTTTAGACAGTTTGGATGAAGCGCAATTTTTTCAGCTGACGCAAAAACAATTACAGCCAGTATTAGAAGGGATTGAAGCGGCTAAGCAAGCGGGCTTTGACATTAAGATTAATACAGTTTTGATTAGAGATCTGAATGATCAGCAGATTATTCCTTTAACTTATTGGGCACAGCAGCAGCGTTTTGAGCTGCGCTTCATTGAGTTCATGCCTTTAGACGGTGATCAAAACTGGACTAAAGATTCCGTTGTCACTGAACAAGAAATATTAACGACATTGAAAACCGTTTTTGAGGTGAACATCTTGTGTGGGCAAGGTGCATCGCCAGCCCGCAGCTATGAAGTAAACGGTTTACCGATTGGGATTATCTCAACCATCAGTAATTCATTTTGCGGTAGCTGTGACCGTTTAAGACTGAATGCTCAAGGTGAGTTTTTTAACTGTTTATTTGCAAAAAAAGGCTTAGACCTGAGCAAGGACATACGCTCACTTAAAAGCACACTGGCTGAAAATGAAAATCCGCTGGATACGTTGAACATGCAAAACAAACTTGGCAGCTATATTTGGCAAAAAGAACAGGGCTTTCACACGATTACAGCGTCTAGTACTAGCAATACCAGAAAAATCAGCATGCATATGATTGGAGGTTAATGATGACTCAAATCACCATCAAAATTGAATCTTTTGGCGCTATTGAGCGTTTATTGCCAGCGCATTTGAGTCTGACTTGCTTGGCACAGCAGTCAATTGCAGAGGTTTTGCAGCAAGTTGCAAATCAATTTCCAGAATCATTCAGCATGCTTGAGCGCTGCGCCTGTGCCATTGGGGAAGACATTGTGCCAAGACAAACCGCATTGATGCAGGACAGTACCGTTGTGCTGCTGTCACCTGTGGCGGGAGGCTGAATATGGAGCTCAAGCATATTTCACGCATACAAGATACAGTATTCAGCCAAGCTGATTTTGACAGCATTGAGGCATTTCCTGAATGCGGCGGTATAGGTGTATTTATTGGCGCGGTTCGTAATCACCATGAAGGCAAAGCGGTAAAAGCCCTGAAATATACAGCTTATGCGCCTGTGGCTGAGAAAATGATCCGACAAATTGAACAGGAAATTCAAGCCAAATACGACGTGTCATATGTACGGGTTGTGCATCGTATTGGCAGTTTAGATATTGGTGATACTGCAATTATTGCTATGGCTTATGCACCGCACCGCCGTGAAGCTTTTGCAGCCTGCGAAGAAGCGGTTGAACGTGTAAAGCATGAAGTGCCTGTTTGGAAAGAAGAGTTTTATATGGATGGCAGCAGTCAATATGTAGAGGGCTGCTGTATTCGTAAGGATCACGCGCCTGAAGTGGCAGATCACGAAACGAAGCATGCTCATGTTCATAGCGAGTCATGCGAACATTCACATCAAAATAGCCAGACCATGCATTTGAACGCCAATATTTACCAATGGCATTTATAAAACCCAAAATTCAATATTTTCAATATTACAGCTGAAAATGAACAAAATAAGGATAAAGCAATGAAAAATGTGGGCATGAAAGCGGAAAGTTACCGTACAGCCATTGCAACTGGAATACTGCATGCACCGCCACATTGTATTGAACTGCTGCGTAATGGCAATACAGAAAAAGGCGATGCGCTGAAAACCGCACGGATTGCAGGTATATTGGGCGCAAAACGCACGGATGAACTCATTCCGCTGTGTCATCCGCTGCCGATCTACCGTGCAGATGTGGAGTATGAATTATTTGAGGCGCATGTCGAAATTAGTGCAGTGGTTGAAACCATTGGTCCAACGGGTGTGGAAATGGAAGCTTTGACTGCGGTCAGTCTTGCCGGTTTAACGCTGTATGACATGCTGAAACCGCATTGTGAACCAGAGGATTTGTGCTTAGATCAAGTGAAACTGCAAAAGAAAAAAGGCGGTAAATCACATTTTACCCGTGTATTAAAAGAAAGCTTATCGGCTTCGATTATTGTGCTTTCAGATACAGTTGCTGCCGGTAAAAAACCAGATACTGCGGGGCAAAATGTCCTCGAAATTTTAGAAGAAGCAAACTTCAGCAACATCAGCTATCAAGTGATACCAGACAGTCCTGAACAGCTGCTTACCTTGATTGAGCAGCAAAAAAATCAATACCCGCTGATATTGACGGTTGGCGGTACGGGTTTAGGGCCAAAAGATTTAACTGTAGAAACGATACAGCCACTGCTAAAACGGGAAATTCCTGGGCTAATGGAAGCATCCCGCAGTTTTGGGCAGAAACGCACGCCTTATGCAGCGCTCAGCCGCGGTGTTGCTGGCTATATTGATGACAGTTTAGTCATTACACTGCCGGGCAGCAGACAAGGCGCAAAAGAATCACTAGTTGCCATTTTACCTGCCTTGGTACATCTCTTTGATGTGCAGAAAAATATTCCCCATGCAGGAGGCTACCAATGAACCAAGCCGTATTGCATACAGGCTGCGGTGCTGAAGCAGGGCTGATTTCAGTGGACGAAGCACTTGCGCTGATTCAGACACATACGCAAAGTTTGGCGCATGAAACTTTGGCGCTTCAGCACGCTTTAGGCCGTTATTTGGCGGCAGATGTACATTCACAAATTCAGCTGCCTTTATTTGCTCAGAGTGCTGTAGACGGCTATGCCATATGCGCAGCGGGTGAAATTAAAGCAGGCACGCAATTTGAGCTCATTGGAGAAATCCGCGCAGGGCAAACGGCTGAAATAAGCCTAAAAGCAGGGCAAGCTGTCCGGATATTTACTGGCGCACCGATTCCGGAAAGTACAGCAACTGTGGCGCGGCAAGAAATAGTGAAGGCGGATACACAGCAGATTGAACTGACTGCAGCCTTAAACCCGCATGCAGATATTCGAGATGCAGGTGAGGAAATTTCAGTTGGACAATGTTTAGCAGCACGTGGTCAAAAGCTGACGGTTGGATCAATTGCAGCGCTCAGTATGGCTGGTATTTCACACTGCGAAGTTTTTGCCTATCCGAAAATTGCGGTCGTAATTACAGGTGATGAAGTTGCGCAAAATATAGAAGATTACCGTGCAGGTAAAATATTTGATGCCAATGCGCCGCTGATTTCAGCATGGTTTCAGTTGCAGCACGTCCAAGTTGAAGTGATTCATATTGCAGATGAAAAACAAGCGGTTTTAGATTTATTCAACCGTTTAAAAGACAGCTTTGATTTAATTTTAACGACTGGCGGCGTATCTGTAGGTGATTATGATTTTGTTCGTCCCGCAGCCTTGGACATCGGTTTTCAGCAAATTTTTTGGAAAGTAAAACAAAAACCCGGCAAACCGATGCTGTTTTCACAATATCGACGTCCAGACAGCACCTCCTGTTATTTACTCGGACTGCCGGGCAATCCCGCTGCTGTTTATGTCGGCATGCAAATTTATACAGATACATTATTGAAAGCTTTGCAAGGTCAAACACCCCCGCTGGTCTGGTTCAGCGCAGTCATGACACATGACCTAAAAGCTGATGCACGTGAGCGGTTTTTAAGAATGTCGGCGCACTTTGATAAGCAAGGCAAACTGCAACTAACTAGCCTGTCTAAACAGCAGTCACATATGCTGAGCAATTTAATGCAAGCCAATTGCATTGTTCGGATTCCTGCAGGGCAGCCTGTGCAAGCAGGACAAATTCTTCAAGGCGTATTTATTCAGGAATAGGAGTTTGCTATGCGATTCAAATTTATTTTAGCAGCAGGACTGAGCTTCATTGCTGGCGCATCTCAGGCGGAAACAGTCAAAATTTATGCTGCAGCCAGTTTAAGCAATGCTATTGCCGATATTGCAAAGCAATATCAGGCACAGAATCCAGACATCAAAATTGTACCGGTATTTGGTGCATCTTCTGCTTTAGCCAAGCAAATTGAAGCCGGTGCACCAAGTGATCTGTATTTTTCAGCAGATGTAGACTGGATGAATTATTTGGTGCAGAAGCAGAAAGTACCTGCAAAGCAAGTGTTCAATATGCTGAGCAATGATTTGGTGCTGATTACGCCTAAAGCGGTGAATATGCAATTTAGGGCCGTGCCGCAGTTTAATTTTTCCAAGGCATTTCAAGGTCACTTATGTACAGGTCAAATGGAGTCTGTACCTGCTGGAAAATATGCACAACAAAGCCTAACCAAGTTGGGCTGGCTATCAAGTTTGAATGGAAGGATTGTCGGGACAGATGATGTACGATCGGCTTTGGCTTTTGTTGAACGCGGTGAGTGCCAAGCGGGGATTGTTTACCGTACCGATGCGCTGATCAGTTCTAAAGTTAAAATAGCCGGGATTTTTCCAAATCATACTCATCAACCGATCATTTATCCATTGGCTTTAACACATCAAGGCGCAGCTAAACCTGAGGCCGTGAAGTTTTACCGTTATCTTAAAGACCATGCGCAAAGCAAAATGCTGTTTAAGTATTATGGCTTTGGTGTGAAAGGCTAAAGCATGCTGAGCCTAGAAGAGTGGAGCGCATTGTATCTATCGGCTAAAGTTGCCGTTTGCGCCACTGTATTTTGCTTACCATTTGCTATAGGGCTGGCATGGGTTTTGGCGCGCTATGAGTTTCATTTAAAATTTTTGGTCGAAGCACTTTTACAAATGCCAATGGTGCTGCCGCCGGTGGTTCTAGGATATTTGCTATTGGTGCTGTTTGGTTCAAATGGCTGGATCGGCAAGATGCTAATTGAATGGGGAATTCAGCTGGTTTTTAATTGGAAAGGCGCCGTTTTAGCATCGATGATTGTGTCATTTCCGCTGATTGTGCAGCCGATCCGTTTGTCTTTTCAAATGATCAATCAACAGCTTGAGCAGGTTGCAGGCTCACTAGGCGCACATCCTTTACGGGTATTTGTCTCAATCAGCCTGCCGCTGGCTTTACCAGGGATTTTAATTGGCAGCATTTTAGGCTTTAGCCGAAGTCTAGGTGAGTTTGGCGCAACCATTACCTTTGTCGGCAATATTCCTGATGAAACCCGAACCATTCCTATCGCCATTTATTCGCTGATACAGCAGCCCAATGGCGAAGAATCCGCAATGCGTTTAGTGATCCTTTCACTGCTGGCGGCTTTTGGCGCATTGATTGCCAATTATTATATTTTACAGCACTATCAGCGAAAACTCGGAGCCGGCCATGCTTCAGTGTGATTTTCAGTTTCAATACACCGATTTTAAGTTGCAGGCTCGGCTGCAGATGCAGGATCAGCTGCTGGGCATTATGGGGCCATCAGGCAGCGGCAAGTCTACGCTGCTGAAAAATTTGGTTGGTTTGCTGCAGCCGCAGCAAGGTTATATTTCGCTGAATCAGCATGATGTGTTCGATACGGCGCAGAAGATTAACGTGCCGATGCATAAACGCCATATTGCGCTGATTTTTCAAAAAGCATGGCTTTTCCCGCATATGAATGTGCAGCAAAATCTGCAATATGCAGATAAGTTAAGCGCAAAGAAAAATGCGCAATTTCAATTTCATCAAGTTGTGGATTTGCTTGAGTTAAAGCCGCTGCTCAAACGGCGGGCACATGAACTTTCCGGAGGCGAGGCGCAGCGTGTTTCCATAGGCCGGGCATTGCTGTCACAGCCTGATCTGCTGCTGTTAGATGAACCGCTGACAGGACTTGACCGCAGGCTGAAAGATCAAATATTGCCATTTTTAAACACGGTGAAAGAACAGTCGGCGCTGCCGATGATATATGTCACGCATCATAGTGATGAGTTAGATTATTTAAAAGCCCATATTTTGCATCTAGAAAATGGTCAAATAAGTTTTTAAATAAATATAAATTATATAAGTAATAACAGTAAATTAGATGAAAAAATGGCATTAAGCTGCATCTTAAAGTTTTGATTAGAACTATGAAAAACTCATTTTCTAGATTAAATTGTTACAAAACAAGGGAGAACACAGCGTTTTCCCTTTTTTATTCCTAATGATCTTGGAAATAATGATTTGTACGACTGAACGTGCAGACAGGGAATCTAATCGATGCATGATGATAGCTTAGCCACACATAATTCAACTGCAAAACTGGGTGCAGGGCTATCTAATCGGCATATCACGATGATCAGTATCGGTGGTGTAATTGGTGCTGGACTGTTTGTTGGATCATCTGCTGCGATTGCAAAAGCAGGGCCTGCCGCCGTTCTTGCTTATATAATTACTAGTATATTGGTTTTTTTAGTCATGCGAATGTTGGGGGAGATGGCAGTCGCTCAACCTGACACAGGCTCATTTTCAACCTATGCAAGAAAAGCCATAGGGCCATGGGCTGGCTTTACTATCGGATGGTTATATTGGTGGTTTTGGGTTTTAGTTATTCCTATTGAAGCAATTGCCGGTGCAGAAATTTTGCATGCATGGTTTCCATCAATATCCAGCGCTGTCTTTGCAACTATTTTTATTATTCTCCTCAGTTTAGCCAACTTTTTTAGTACTCGAAGTTTTGGTGAGTTTGAATTTTGGTTTTCTCTGATAAAAGTCTTGGCTATTGTGATTTTTATCGCCATTGGACTCACCGCAATATTTGGATTTTGGCCCTTAGCACCTAATGTAAGTGGTGTAGAAAATCTGTTCAAAAATGATGGATTTATGCCAAATGGCCTGGGTGGTGTACTTTCAGCAATATTGATTTCAGCATTTTCATTCTTTGGTGTAGAAATACTATCGATCGCTGCAGCAGAATCAAAAGATCCTGAGCAAAAAATTAAACGCGCAACCAATTTAGTGTTGTATCGGGTCATCTTATTTTTTGTGGTTTCAATTTTTATAACGGTTGCACTGGTAGATTGGCGTTCACCGCAATTACAACAATTAGGCACCTTCCAATATGTCTTGGTCAGTTTAAATGTCCCTCAATCCAAATTGATTATTGATAGTGTGGTATTTATTGCAGTTGCAAGTTGTATGAATGCCGCACTTTATAGTTCTTCAAGGATGTTATTTTCATTGGGGACACGTAAAGAAGCACCTCAATGGGTCACATCTATTAATGCCTCTGGTGTACCTGCTATTGCTGTATTTGCATCGTCTGTAGTGGGCTTAATTTGCTGCGCAGTCAACTATTTATTTCCAGGCCAAGTATTTGGATTTTTACTGTCTACAACAGGTTCAATTGCCTTATTGGTTTATTTAGTGATTGCATTTTCACAGCTTAAATTGAGAACACAAATCGAAAAAAATGGAACTGAGGTTGCGTTTAAAATGTGGCTATTTCCATGGCTGACATGGGCAGTCATTTTGGTGATCTTAAGTGTGCTGATCTATATGTTTTTATCTCCAGCCTACAGTTATGAAACTTCATTATCTTTAGGTGTTACGACATTGGTGGTTCTCTGCGGCTTAGTTGTGACAAGAAAAGCTAAGTTGAAGAATGATTCCGAACTGAATTAAAAATAAAGGTTTCGCCGATAAAAATCGTAATCATGAACCAATGGATTGTCTTTAGCATGTGCCGTGTCAGGGGATTAAAGCGAATGCCTTACGTTATATCTCTATGGCAATCCATTTTTAAGACAAATTCAAAGATTCACTTGACCTTCGACCGACTCCAAGCTTTATAATCGTTAAAATTTTCTTGATTGATGCAATATGCGTTCTGCGACATGGATAACAGTCTTAGTTGGATTATTCATGTTCCAAAGCCTTTGGAACGTGGCAGCCGCTTTCTGTGTGCATGAAGAGCAAACTCAAGTTGTTCAAAGCTATCATTTTGGTCATCATCAAAATACCTTATGCGTCAGCAGTGAAACCAATCCACAGCATTCGTTGCATCAAGCATCTGAATCCAGTAGCAAACCAGTCAAAAATACCGCTAACGATCTGCAACTCGGTGAAGATCATCAAGACCATTTACCGTCTATGACGCATTTGATTGTACAAAACCAACAATCGATTCTTTTTATTGCACATCAGAGCTTTGAATATTCGCCAAAATTTGTTTGGAAGAATCTTTATCAAGCCCCTGATTTATTACTGCAAACACCTCCTCCTGTTTATGCCCCGCTAATGGCGGGGTAGCCTAAAACATTCCCGCCACTTTTTTTAATAAATGAGTGGGAAAAATCATGTCTTTATATTTTATGGCGTTTATACGTCTAGGCTTAGCTGTCGGTATTTCGACGGCCTTACAAAGTACTTTTGCGGAAAATGTCAGTAGTTTTGAATCTGCATTTGCCAAAGTACAAAACTACCAAGCCCAAACTGATATTTGGCAACAACAACAGCAAATCTCTGATTTTAATCTGCGTCAAAGCAAGCTATGGCAAAACCCAAGTCTATCGATTGAACAAAATGGTTTTGGTAAAAATCAAGATCAAGAGCTCAGTATCGCAATCAGCCAGCCACTGGATGTATTCGGTCAGCGTAAAATCAATCAAGCACTCGCGAGTACCTCAGCACAGCAAATACAGTTGCAACAGCAAATTTGGAATGCGCAAAGTCAGTTGATTGTGAAGTTTGCATGGTCACAGCTAGCCATCGCTCAAAATGAGCAATCGATTTACGCTACACAGCTCAAACTCAGTAAATCTAATTTGGACAGCGCGCAAAAACGCTATCAGGCAGGCAGTATTGCTTTGGTGGATGTAGAGCGCGCTCAAATTGAAGCTTTGGAAATACAGCGTCTATACCAACAGGCGCTTTTAAAACAGCAAACTGTGGTGCGTCAGCTTTCTAATTTATGGGGTGAAACTACGTCGCAAATTGCGTTGAATAACAGCGTTACGCCTTGGCCTGAACAGAGCCAAAGTTTAGTTGAGCGTAATTTATCGGAAGGTTGGCTACAAAAATTGTATGCCTTGAATGTTCAGCAGGCAAATCAGCAAATTGAACATTTAAAAGTACAGGCACGTCCAAACCCAACCCTAAATATGGGCATGTCACGTACCAAGTCTCCAACTGACGCCAATGATACGGCCTTGGTACTTGGTGTGGATATTCCGCTCAATATTTTTAACCGCCAGCAATATGCCATTCCAATGGCGCAAAAACAGCAAATTTTATTAAATCATCAGCAACAGCGCGAGTTAAAACAGCAAGTTTTGGACATTGCCAATAGCATTCACCAGCTTAAAGGTCTGCGTATGCAGTTTGATGCCACAGGCAATCAGATTGGTTTGGCTGAAAAGGTTCAAAACCGAACTTTGCAAGGTTTTCAGGCAGGTAAATTTGCTATTACAGACGTACAGCAAACCACAAAACAACTCCAAGACCTTCGACTTAGCCAAATGCAAATTTTGGCGCAGGCTTGGCAAAGCGCACTCAGTGCTGAAGCCTTAAGTATTGGAACCAGTTATGAAGAAATCAGCCGTTCAGATGCTTATAGCCAATTGAATAAAAAAGCCATTGAGGCATCCCAAAATCTCATCAACAGCGCATCAGCACAATAAGGCAGTTAATCACATGAAAATTAAACAAGATGGAAAAATTTCACAGCCTTTGATGATTGCAGTTTTGGTTGGCCTAACGCTGATGCTGTGTACTGCTATTTGGTTAAGTACAAATAAATCCGATGCGGATAAAACTGAGTCGGAAGGTGAAAATAGCGAAGCCAAAAAGAGTGATACTGAAGCAGAACATGCGGAAGAAGGTGAACTGCAACTCACCACTCAACAAATGGTGGAACAAGGAATTAAAATTGCGACTGTAGAAAATGGTCTGGTCGAAAATATTATTCAATTGCCGGGTAAATTAGCCGTCAATACTGATCAGCAGGCACATATTTCTCCAAATTTCAGTGGGCATGTCGAACAAGTCAGTGTGGCACTCGGTCAAACTGTACAAAAAGGGCAAACTTTAGCTGTACTTTCTGTACCTGAGTTGATTGATCAGCAAGCCAATTTTCGCATAGCAGAAGCCAATTTAGATTTAGCCCGTCAAGATTATCAGCGTGAGCAAAAGCTCTGGTCTCAAGGAATTTCTGCCAAACAAGATTATCAGCGTGCTGAAAATGCCTATCGTCAGGCTCAAATTAGCGTACAGTCAGCAAAATCGCGCTTGCAAGCTTTGGGCGCGAATAGGGGTCAAAATGGGCGATTTATTATTCGTGCGCCAATCGCTGGAGTGATTAGTCAAAAAGATATTGTGGTGGGTGAAAATGTGCAATTGGCAGACCAATTATTCACCATCGAACAGTTCAAAGATTTGTGGCTGGAATTTAACTTAGCTCATCAATATTCCTCACAATTACAAACGGGTCAAAATGTCTCTTTCAAAATCAATGGTTCAGATCAGCTCTATAGCGCAGAGGTACAAAGCCTGACATCACAGGCAGATGTACAAACCGGACGCTTGGTGGTACGCGCCAAATTAAAACAACAATCTGCTGAGCTTCGCCCAAATGTGATGGTCAATGTGCTATTGGCAGATTCGGGCACTAAGAATGCATTAAGGGTGCAAAAGTCCGCCGTGCAAAGCATAGAGGGTAAAGACAGTATTTTTATTGTTGAATCTGAACAAAAAGGCCAAGTGCATTTAAAAGCGCAAGCGCTAAAACTTGGACAAGCATCCAGTGATGGGCAATGGCTAGAAGTGATTTCGGGTCTTGAGGCTGGGCAAAAGTATATTTCCCAAGGCAGTTTTTTACTGAAATCTGAACTGGAAAAAGACGAGGCTGGCCATGAACACTAATTCAGAGAATCCGAACACAAATTTACCAAAGCCAGAAGGTCTATTCGAACGCATTATTCAGTTTTCAATTCAAAATGCAATTTGGGTGATGCTGTTTGTCTGTACATGGATTGCCGTCGGGATTTACAGTTATCAAAAACTGCCGATTGATGCTGTCCCTGATATTACCAATACCCAAGTGCAGATTAATACGCAGGCCAATGGCTTTACAGCGCTTGAAGTTGAACAGAGGATTACCTATCCCATTGAAAATGCGATGGCAGGTATTCCTGATTTGGAACTGACCCGTTCTATTTCCCGTTATGGACTATCACAAGTCACGATTGTCTTTAAAGATGGTACGGATATTTACTGGGCGCGTCAGCAAATTAATGAGCGGGTACAAGAAGTTCAGTCGACATTGCCTACTCAGGTTTCTCCGACGATGTCGCCAGTTTCGACAGGTTTGGGCGAGATTTATCAATGGGTGCTGAAAGCAGAACCCAATGCAAAAAAAGCAGATGGTACGGCATATAGCGCGATGGATTTGCGTGAAATTCAGGACTGGATTGTGCGTCCGCAATTACAGCGTGTACAAGGTGTTGCCGAGGTCAACAGTATTGGTGGTTTTAATAAAACCTACGTGGTTTCACCTGATTTAAACCGCATGCAACAGCTGAACCTGTCATTAGAACAATTACAGCAAGCGCTTACAGAAAATAATGAAAACCGTGGTGCAGGATTTATTGAGGAAAATGGTCAGCAGTTAACAGTTCGAGTGCCGGGAACCTTAAACACCATTTCAGATATTGAAAACACCATGATTGACAGCCCAAATGGCAGTCCAATTCGGGTGGGTGATATTGCGCAAGTCTCCATTGGGCATGATTTGCGCACAGGTGGTGCAACCTATAACGGAGAAGAAACGGTTTTAGGTATTGCCATGATGGCCATGGGACAAAATAGCCGAACTGTCTCGAAAGCTGTAGATGCCAAAATTAAAGACATTCAAGCCAGCTTACCCAAAGGGGTAAAAATTGAAACAGTGTATGACCGTACCACATTGGTGGAGAAAGCTATTAAAACCGTTCAAAAGAACTTGGTTGAAGGCGCAATTCTAGTCATCATCATTTTATTTATCTTTTTAGGTAATATCCGTGCCGCCTTAATTACTGCCTGCGTTATTCCACTTTCAATGCTATTTACCTTAACCGGCATGGCACAAAAGAATATCAGCGCGAACCTAATGAGCTTAGGCGCATTGGATTTCGGGATTATTGTTGATGGTGCAGTGGTGATTGTTGAAAACTGTATACGACATTTAGCCCATGCACAGCAAACGTTGAAACGCCCATTAACGCAAAATGAACGCTTTAAAGAAGTCTTTTTGGCTGCACGTCAGGCACGCCGTCCGCTGATATTTGGACAATTAATTATTTTAGTGGTGTATTTGCCAATTTTTGCTTTAAGCGGTGTAGAAGCAAAAATGTTCCATCCGATGGCATTAACTGTGGTATTGGCACTTGTGGCGGCGATCATTCTGTCTATTACATTTGTACCTGCTGCTGTAGCGCTTTGGGTAAAAGGTGAAATTAAAGAAACAGAAAGCCGTTGGATGACTTGGCTGAAAAAGCAGTATCTTCGAATATTAAATACAGCTTTTCATTACAAGGCTGTGGTGATGACTTTTGCACTGTGTTTACTGCTCATTACTGGGCTTTTAAGCACTAAAATTGGCAGTGAGTTTGCACCACAGCTGAGTGAAGGTGATTTTGCAGTTCAACTGATGCGCTCACCTAGCACTGGTTTAGAAGAATCATTAAGAATGCAGGAAAACGCTGAAAAACTGCTGTTGAAAAAATTTCCAGAGATTCACGCTGTATTTGCTCGTACAGGTACAGCAGAAGTGGCAACCGATGTAATGCCTCCGAACATTTCCGATGGTTATATTATGCTTAAACCACGAAATGAATGGCCGAACCCTAAAGAAAGTGTGGATGACCTGCGTGGCCGTATGGTGGCTTATGTGGCTACGATTCCAGGTAATAACAGTGAGTTTTCCCAACCTATTGAACTGCGCTTTAATGAGCTGATCTCAGGTGTGCGTAGTGATGTGGGCGTCAAAATATTTGGCGATGATATGCAAGTGCTCAATACAGAGGCCACTAAGATCGCCAAAATTATGCAGCAAGTTGCGGGGAGTAGCGCCGTAAAAGTTGAACAAACTTCAGGTTTACCTTTATTAAATATTGAAATAGATAAGGCTTTGGCTGCGCAATATGGTTTAAGCGTTAAATCTATACAGGATACTGTGGCAGCCAGTGTCGGTGGACAAAGTGTAGGGGAGATTTTAGAAGGTGATCGCCGTTTTGACTTTGTTATTCGTTTAAATGATCAAGACCGTAATGTAAGCACGATTTCACAACTACCGTTAAAGTTGCCAAATGGTGGCAGTATTGTACTCTCAAATGTTGCCACAGTGTCTAATGTAGATGGGATCAATCAAGTCAGCCGTGAAAATGGTAAACGCCGTATTGTAGTGACTGCCAATGTTGAAGGCCGTGATTTAGGTTCTTTTGTGGCGGATATGCAGACTCAGCTGAAACAATATGTATTACCAAGCGGTTATTGGATTGAATATGGCGGTCAATTTGAAAACCTTGCATCTGCCAAAGCAAGAATGCAAATTGTCATTCCTTTAGCACTACTGACCATCTTTATTTTATTAATGGCAGTATTTCATAATGTGAAAGAAAGTCTGCTGGTCTTTACTGGCGTACCCTTTGCCTTAACGGGCGGTGTATTGTTTCTTTGGTTAAGAGATATTCCGCTTTCGATGTCTGCAGGGATTGGATTTATTGCACTCTCAGGTGTTGCTGTGCTGAATGGCCTGGTCATGCTGACCTTCATTAAAGAACTGGGGGACAAGTATCCATTGCATGAAGCCGTATGGCAGGGCGCTGTACTTCGATTACGCCCAGTACTCATGACTGCCTGTGTTGCCTCTTTAGGTTTTGTACCAATGGCTTTGGCAACAGGTACAGGTGCGGAAGTGCAACGGCCTTTAGCCACGGTTGTGATCGGCGGTATTCTTTCTTCCACCTTGCTGACCTTGGTGCTATTGCCAGTGCTTTACCGCTGGCTTAATACAGCTCGATCTCAATAATCTAGACTAAGCAATTTTGATTAAAACGATATTGCATTAACCCATACGGTTCATTCATTAGACAGAATGGATCGTATGGACTTACGATTTATCAATATTTAAACACAGCTAAAATCAGCAAATCAGTATAAGCCGATATTCACCTACATTTTCTACAGGTGCGCGGTGTACACAAGGCAAAACTTGCTGTGTAGGATGATCCACCGCTAAACGCCAAAGATGACCATTGCCTAGATTTACAGGCACAGCATTTTCTTTGAGCTGATAATGTAAATCAAAAAAATATTCCGCTAAAAAATCATCAAATTCTGAGGTAGGGCCATCGTACAAATCTTTAAGTTGTTCTCGTATTTTAGGAATTAAGATTCTTTGTGTCACTTGATCATTTGGCACAATATCACTGGAAGCACCATAATATGTACATAAAAAGGTATCGGTAGCGATAGGTGATCGATCGACATGAAAGGAATAAACATCGGTTGAGATGAAATCGAATTCATCATCTCGTTCATAACATTTGAGCAAGTTCAACGAAGGTGATGCACCAAATTCTGTTAATTGTTGCAGATCATTTAAAATAACTTCTCTGGCTAAATGGCCTTGCGATGAAAGTGTTAACTTCATCAGATCATCTATAGAAATTTCGGTTATATTTTCAATCAGTTCGAGTTTTTCGACTATTTCTTTAAAGTCGCCTTGTATGCTGCGTTGCCAGCAAAGCGCATTCATTTGACCTTCGAAATGACTATGAATCAATTCAGAAAATGTAGTGACTACACCAATTTGAGGATGCTGGGAAAAAGTATTGCTCATAATAGGGATCAATTTAAATCTGAGGCGAAGATACTGCGTACAAGGAAGTGCTAGAAGGATTAAGCAGTTTTATTCTATCTTAAACCATAAACTGCTATACAAAATTATTCGAGCATAGGCATTCATCGTTACGCTTTCTGTTTGGCTTTTTGGCGTAAGACATACAAATATAAGCTTTCTACTTTTTCACGTGCCCAAGGTGTAGTACGTAAGAATCGTAGTGATGATTTAACGCTTGGATCTATGCAAAAACATCTAATTTCAATTTTGCGGCTTAAGCTTTCAAAACCACCGTAGTAATCCAATAATTCATCCAAGATGTCAGCAAGTTTTTTGCCGTGTAAAGGGTCATTGGAGGTGCTCATATTAGATCAATCATATTTTGGGAGACCATTATTATAACCTGAGCGAGTTGAAAAAATGAGAGGGTTTGAATTTAAACATCAGGAACGTCAGATTCGCCAATTGATAAGATTCTGATTTCGGCATAACGTATATTATGTTCATTAGCGTACTCGGCATCGTGAATGATAATTTTACAGATTCACGATGTCGAGCTGTGGCAACGGATGCGTTGTGTAGGCCACAGTCTTGGATATGCTATTTAACATAATATATATTATACGAACAAAAGGTACTTTAGTACTTGTTGTTTAAACTACATAATCTCTCTAATGCTTTAAAATCGTAAAATGTCATTTAAGTGTTGTTCATGTTTCTTAACACTTTAATATTTGGTCTTGATATCAAAAATATGTAGCATGGTTATATTTAAAGAATAGATAAAAATGCTCTTAAAATTTAAAGATAAATTCCATAAAAAGACTAATGACAAATTAATTGTCATCACTAATTCTTGTCTTGTGCCATACGTTTGGCCTCAGGTTTACAATGAGTTTTTTATTTGTCATTTGGCTACTAATACTAAATATAAAATTCTTAGACACATTAATCATTTTTATGAGTTTTTAGATACCAAGCTTCATATTTTTCCAGATAAGATTTTTGATGAGTCCAACTTAGATAACACTAAAAATTACTTCTTCTCCTATTATTGTCATTTATGTAATGATTTAGAACCAATTAATAATGAAATTTGGGCGGATGTTGTAGTTTTTTATGAAAAAATTCAAGAGTTTAAATTAAATACTAGTAATAATATTAATTTTGAATTAAAAGAATCAATCAAAGATTTATCAGAAAAACTATCTCAATTTAAGTTTAGAAAATCTAAAAAAATATTAAAAATTAAATCATTACCTCCAGTCATTATTGACTATCTTGATGAAATTCTAGTCCCAGGTGCTGTTAACAATCCTTTTAAGCATTTACAAACACAGTGGAAATATTATGTGGCATACATTCTATTGTCATATGTAGGTTTGAGACGTGGAGAATTATTACTATTAAATATCGATTCTTTCTTCATGACGAAAAGCTTTAAAAATAATAAAAATTATTATTACTTAAATGTACAAAATAATGAGAGCGATGATGATGAACGCTTTACAGAGCTGAATTTAAAAAATCAATATGCTACTAGGCAGATACCTATTGGTGAGGATATATACAAACTACTCAAAATTTATTGTGAGGGCTATAGACCACGCTCTTACACCCCTTTTATATTTATATCCAATAGGCATAAACCATTGTCCGTAGAAGCCTTAAATAAGACATTTCTAAAAATTTATCAAGCGTTGCCTATAGAATTATCAAAACAGTTAGAAAAGACACACGGTCTTACAAGCCTATCACCTCATATGTTACGTCATACTGCTGCTTCAATTTGTGTTTCGCTCTATCCAGATGATAATAGAGATAATATGTTTGCTGTAATGAGGAGTTATTTTGGATGGTGGCCAGATTCCAAAATGCCAGCATACTATGCTAGCAGTGCCTTCAATGACCAAATGCAGGCAAAATATCTCGATATATTAAATAGAAGAATATCAACAATAGAAAGAATATTTAGTCACGATTAGTGAATGATTGCTGTCGCTCTATCATCTAACCGTTTTTTGATTATTGGCCAATCAGGCATAACTTGACTTAGAAGTTGATAAAAACGCTCACTATGATTATGTTCAACCAAATGACAAAGTTCATGCAAAATCACATAATCAATGCAAATTGCGGGCGCTTTAACTAGATGCGGGTTCAGTGTAAGAAGACCTGATGGTGAACAGTTCCCCCACTGTGTGCGCATTGTCATGAGTCGTATATCAGGCTTAGCTTCAACCCATAAGGCTTTTTCAAGAATCTGCCTCAATCGTACTTCAAATATGACTTTTGCTCGAGATCTGTACCATTCATTTAAATGAGATTTAATACTTTCAATATCCGTATCTAAGGTGTTTACCTCCAATCTTCCCCTCAGAAGTTTTACACCTTTTGGCTTGGTATCATCATGAATCACTTTCAATTGGTATTGTTTACCCAAATAAAAGTGGCTTTCACCACTTTTATATTGGCGAGGCATGATAAATTTGCTTTGCTCACGGAACTCTCGTAATTGTTTATAGATCCAACGACTACGCTGCTTTACAGCTTCAATGATTGTTTTATCATCTGCATTTAACGGTGCCGATACAACTACCCGACAATCAGCATAGACTTTAATTAGTATCTTTTCAGTACGGCTAGGACTTTCAAGCACCTCAAAATCAACAACTTCATCACCATAAATGATGCTTAACTTTCTCTCTGGCAGCGTATTCATCCTAGAGCCCATTCAAACCGACCCGAGTAATTTGTACGATCATTTCCACAATTTTTTTGGCTTGATCCATACCACTACCAATGGATTTACATTCACGGAACATCTGCGGTAATAGTTTTTTACGGATATCTGCTTCAATATTTTGTGGATTAATTGAGTTTTCAGCTACAGAGCTCATGACAGAACGATCAACCTCGAAAGCGAGTTCAATCCACTTATCTTGATTCTGTTGATCTGTTATCGAGAATGCTTCAGGTAATAGTTTCTTGAATACACCATAATAAGCTTGAGCATGCTTATTACCACTGAACACATCAGGAATTTCATCTAAACGACGAGCCTCAACTTGCTCTTCAAACTCTTTAAACAGCATGTGTTGCTTCAATGGATGATCAAATTCTTTCTCTGCTTCTTCAATGACTTGACGTAAAAGTTTAGAGAAAGCCTCCTGAGCATAAGGATCATCACGCAATTGCTGTTCAATCATCTTCGTTACACGAGTTTTGATGATATCCGTTTCATTACGTGTTTTCTCTTCACTCCAATCTTCGGGTTGCGCCATTTTGCCCATCTTGCCGACTTCATAGACTCCATCAGGGTCTTTTACCTCAATACCCACAACATGTTTATCAAGAAGTTTTTTGACTTGCTCAGCATACTGATCATAGTCAATAGTCTCTCCAGCATCTCGTTTCACAATCTGACGCAAGCTTGTAAATAGTTTGACTGTTTCTTTGTAGTGCTGACGATCTGCATCAGAAAAGCTTTTATCTTCAAAGAAGGTTGCTGACTGCAATGCAACTTTTAAACAACTGGCAAATTCTGTAAGTGCTTCATAAAAATCATCACGAACTTTTAAGTGAATATCGACTAACTCACCCTCACGTTCTTCAATGCGTGGGACTAAAACTTGGCGCAACTGCTCTGGATCATTTTTATTTTTTACACCATCAAAAATCGCCCATAGCGCTTTATACAAACGAGGTAAACGTTTGTATTCAGAGCTCATTTGCGTATACAAGCCTGTAAGATCATTGATATCATAGCCACCTTGGGTACGAGCAGCGAGATCTTGGTAATCAAGAATTGTGGAATCTAATTCTTTTAAAATACCTCGATAGTCAATCAATAAACCAAACTTTTTCATTGGATGAAGTCGGTTTACACGCGCAATTGCTTGGATCAGATTGTGCTGTTTTAAATTTTTATCAATATAAAGAACAGCATTTTTAGGTTCATCAAAACCTGTTAAGAGCTTATCCACCACTATCAGCAATTTAAGCGAATCATCTTTTTCAAAACGCTCAATTACTTGTTTGGTATAAGTTTGCTCATCCTGAGTGCCGACATTGTCTTTCCACCATTGGGTCACTTCAGGGGTAGTCGATTCATCAACATCAGTATTTCCTTCACGACTATCAGGTGGGCTCATCACCACAGCAGACTCAAACAAGCCTGCTTCATCCAAGTACTTTTTATACTTAATCGCTGAAGCCTTGCTATCGCAAGCAAGCTGTCCTTTTAAACCATCATCAATATTTTTCACAAAGTGATTGGCAATATCTAACGCAATCAGGCGAATACGATCATCCGCAGTATAAATCTCACCTTTTCTCGCAAATTTACGTTTTAAATCTGCTTTTTGCTGATCATTTAAACCTTCTGTAATCCGTTCAAACCACGTATCAATCGCACGTTCATTTACGTCTAAATCAGGGATTCGTTCTTCATAAAGCAAAGGTGTTACAGTCTTATCTTCTACCGCTCTCTGCATAGTATAAGCATGAACAATAGGTCCAAACTTGTTAACGGTCTTTTCATCTTTAAGCAATGGTGTACCTGTAAATGCCACGAATGCCGCATTTGGAAGTGCGAGTTTCATACGCACATGGTTTTCACCACCTTGGCTTCGGTGCCCTTCATCAATCAGGACAATGAAGTCTGAACTTGTGTTAACACATTCAGGAAGTTTGGTTGCAGAGTTAAATTTCTGAATCAAAGAGAACATGATTCGCTCTGTACCCTTACCAATTTGTTCAGCCAAGCGTTTGCCAGAAGTCGCCATAGCATTTAGCTTGTCTCTTTTTCCTGCCAGTTCACCACCTGATACAAAGGTTTTACTGAGTTGATCTTCTAAATCGACACGGTCAGTGACAACCAATATACGACATTGTTTTAAAGCTTCATGCAAGATCAATGCTTTACTGAGAAAGACCATGGTAAAAGATTTACCTGAACCTGTTGTATGCCAAATGACACCACCTTCACGGCCACCTTTGGTGTTCTTAGTACTAATACGCTCAATGAGTCGTTTGATACCAAAGATTTGCTGATAACGAGCAACAATTTTTCCTGCTTTCTTATCGAAAAGCGTATATAGGCGAACCATTTCGAGTAGTCGCTCAGGCTTTAATAGGCTGATCAGCAGTTGATCTTGACCTGTAACAGCTAAGTCTCCACCTGCAATTAGATTTTCATACCACTTGAGATCATCTGCATGACGATATGCGAACAAACTGTTTTTTTGTACAGCACTTAATTTCTTATTTTTAAGCGCATACATTTCTGCATCAGAAATATCTTCTTCTCGCCATGCAGCCCAAAATTTTGCAGGGGTATTACATGTGCCGTAACGACCTTCATGCCCATTTATAGAGAGTATCAGTTGGCTATATGCAAACAGATGTGGAATTTCATCAGGTCGCTGATTACGAAGTGTCTGAGAAATACCTTCATTAATTGTTGGACCTTTCTTTGCCTGACTATCAGGGCGTTTTGCTTCAATCACAACTAAAGGAATACCATTTACAAAGCAAATGATATCGGGTCTACGTGTATCTACTCCACCTGAACGTGTTACAGCAAATTCTTCTGTATATGAAAAGTCATTATTATGGATGTTATGCCAATCAATCAATGGAATCGTTGGGCTAACTTTTTTTCCATTTACAAATTCAGTTACAGGAATACCGTAGAACAAATGGTTATACATTTTTTCGTTGGCAGTCAGTAGCCCCTCATTCAAAGCTGGGCTACAGATTTCAGCAATTAAGTTGTCTACCGACTTTGCTGAAAGTGGATATTCTTGACCCGCAAATGGAAAAGTACGTTTAGAGAGCTCTTTACGTAAAATTTGACGTAATACCACTTGGTCTTGTTTACCATCACGGGCAACAAGTGCCTGTGATGGCGGTAAAAACGACCACCCCAGATTCATTAACAATGTTAATGCGGGAATCTTAGCACTGTATTCTTCTTGAAACTTAATTGAGAGACCGTTCATATCAAACCAAAACTTTTAAAATAAAACTGCGAAACATGCACTAAGATTTGCTTTATAAATAAAGCAGATAGCCATAACAATTAATACCACCAAGAACATATAAAAACTTAACGGCACTTTATCCCTAAAAAAACTAAAATTTTTCTGCTCATCAACCCATTCAATTTGATGTTGCCAAAAGAATTTATAGTGTGCACACCAATCACTGAACAACATTTGTTTACCTAAACCAACTGAACAATACCGATTCTCTAGTTGGCGATACTCTTCAATTAAAAATGTTAAATCATCACTATTACTTTTACCTTGGACTGAATAATATAATGTTCTCAACTGATTATAAATTTTTGTCAACTCATCTCCTGCTGTCTTATATTCATTTTTTTTAGCATCATACATTATGACATACAGTCCAATTACGCCAACCAATGTAAATGTTGCCGATAGGAACTTAGTTGAAAGTGCATCAAAGACCAAAGAGTAAATACCAAAAGCGATTGAAACAAAGCTTATCCAGCCAGGTAATTTCTCCACTAAATCATAAGTCGCTAGATTCTTCTTTGCCCCAAAACCTACGTTATAACCAGTTTCCGCAATACATTTAAGTAAATCATCTTTAATCATCTTCACTCCTCAATCGGCACATAAATGCGGTCACGAGCTACAACTACAGCATTTTGAATGATGTAGCATTCCACTATATGCTCACCATTAAAATCAGCGGTTTCAGTTTTTTGATTCTGCCCTAGATCCGCAACAATTTGCCCTCTAATACAATCTCGACTTTTTGCAGCCTCTCCACGATTTAGAACTTTCCATAAAACAGAATATTTTTGCTCTGGTAAACTAGAGGGCGTCCCATTTTTATCGATATAGAATCTAAGACTTCTTCCGCTATTTAATTTTTTACGATTTCTTTTAAAATGACTTAAGAAATCTATGAATGCACCATGTTTAGTAATTTCACATTCTATTTTTAACGGATAACGTATATCTATTGGGTATTTATTCTCAATAAACTCTTCAGTATCTCTATAGCGTAACTCACCTAATGTCATTGATTTAACGATAGTAGTTGCTGCTTTAGGGAAAGAGTTTCCATATACTTTTCGCCAATAATCATTAGCCGAACTCTTTCCTGCATTTTCAATAGCTTTAAGCGAATTCTCATATGCTTTTTTAGCTTTTCTTTGAAATTTACTTTTAACTTTGACATCCTGATTACTACCTAAAGCTTGATAGTGATCTTGATCGGGTTGTTCGGATAAATACTTAAAAAAGTCTCTACTTAAACAATCATATGAACTATAACTCTTGTCATCATAATTCGTAGTCGATTTCATAAAATTGTAGGCGAGTGTGTCTATTAATAGGCCTCCTATGCCCACTCCATGCTTATTTTTCCAAGCTCTAGCCATCTTACATAAACGACGCAAGTTTTTATTTTTTGCCTCATTCATGCTTTTCATTTCATCAATTTCGGCTTGAGGCTTAGTAATTTTCCAACTGCCACCATTCTTTGTATCTGGATACTTATACGAACCATCCTCTTGCTCAAAAACAGGCTGTACCTCGACATGAAAATTTGTGTATTGGACACATACAACTAATCGATCTACAAATACGGTAGTTCGAGGATAACGTGCAAGAATTGCATCTTTTGTATCCTTTAATAACTTTGATTGACCGCCATTTTTATAATCATCCCATTTTGAGGGTGGCATGATGTACAACATGTCTAAATCTGAAATACCTTTAATCGCAGTCCATCTGCCGTACGAACCAACTTGTAATTGGTTTGATGTTTTTGATTCGGTATCACGAAATTTTTTGTTCAATGCACATGTTATCTCTTGATAACGTGACGTGATTTGTTCTTCATTTGCAACTTTAATATTGCTTAAAAAGTCTTGAAACATTTGGGAAATTGACATTACAGCCCTCAAGTTTTAATTGTTGATAAAGTATTAAAAACGTCCTTGTTTCTAACGATCCATTTGATATTTAGTGACGCCAAATATAATCTTTAAGAGTCAAATTTCAGTTTGCATTAGCTTTTATTCAGCTTAAAACTCAACTGATAACGATAAAACTCAATATTCTGTGCCACGCTCAAAGCACGACGAATTCTTAAGTCATCTTCTAGTGCAATAATCACACCTTTCACTTGCTGATCTGCCTCAGCCAACTCATCTTTGACATAGCCCATATAGCGTTGGATTTGCCCCACGACACGATCACTTGCACGACCACGTTTTAGCTCAACAACAAGCAATGTCTTCTTATCCTTACTGATTGCCAAGATATCGATAGGACCAGTATCCGATGGATACTGCTGACCGACCAATTGACCTTCTTCGGTATAAATGTCGTATGTTGCACCCAACTCAGTTTTAGACCAGTTCTCTACCAAGAAATGCTCTAAATGCTTTTCTAAAGCAAAAGCTGTTGGGTCTTCGACTACTTCATCAGGCTCAAGATATTCAACTGTTTCTTTGCCATCAATAAGTGTTTTAAGCTCTTCTGCATACTTGGTCAGATTACAAACTGTACCCACTGATCCCGATGAGTTTTTTAGCTCTTGAGACATCATTTCCCTAGGTAAAGTCTGTTCAAACCATTCAACTTTTCTGCGATGGCTTAACTCGCCAGAAGGCACGTAGTAATAGTCAGATATGACTTTACCCACGAGATAATGACCATCCCCACGAGGTGTAAGGATAATGTCACCCTGTTTAATCCCTTTAGAAAGGGTATGTAGCATGCCACATGCTAAGCCTGCTGAAATCTTACTTTTTTCAGGTAAGGCTGTTAAATAAACAGGAATAAAACGATGATTAAACTCACGCCAATCATCAGGTAAGTCATGGGTTAAGTCTTGGTCAATGTTCCAGTTGGCGGCAATAAAGCCGCCCTCTAGAAACTCTTGAGCAAATACAGACTTGGCACCCGCCATAATGCGGTAATAGCTAGGTGTTATTTGCATCATTAGGCAGCCACCTTGACACGTTTTTTACCTGTCAAAAGTTGTTGCATAAGTGCTTTTTTTTCTTGCTTCAAGCAATCAAGTTTTTTCTGCAAACCTTCAATTTCCTGATCAGCAGCAGAAAGAACAGCAGCAATTTTTTCCTGTTCGGCTATTTCGGGTATAAAAAGTTCGTAGCTATTAAAAATACTCTCACTGAAGTTTCTTCTAACAACTGAAGCTCCTACAACCGATGCTGCTTCCAATACTTTCTGGAATAAACTGCTTCTTATAAAGTGCTTCATAAATTCAGGAGAAGATAAATTTGTAATAACAAACACTTTGTATGCAGGTGATACAATAACTGGAAAATCCATTAAATGAACATCAACCGACCCCATCCAAAAGTTCAGCCCACTCATTACAAATCTTCCTGTTTTGACTACCCTATATTTTGAAGTATCTTCACTAGCAACAGATTTATTAAAATATTCTGACTGATTAACCAAACCATTTTTTGTCACCGAAAAAATAGGGAAATCCTGGTTTCCTGCTGACAATACTTCTGGCTTGAAAATTTCCTTCACTTTTGTACTTTTCCACTCCCCTCTAAACCTCACTCCATTCTCATCAAGCAAACGCTTCTTACCCGTCAGCAACTGTTGCATCAAAGCTTTTTTCTGCTGTTGGCTATTTTCAAGCATTTTTTCAGTAGCCGAAATTGCTTGGTCCCAAGTTGAAAGGATTTGGGCGATTGCCTTTTGCTCAATAAGTGGTGGCAAAATAATTGGTAAATCTTTACATATCTCAATAGTTAAATTCTGCTGACCAGAAGTCTTTTTAGATCTAGACTGTAACCATTGTTGAGCTTTAAAACTATTTAAAAACTCTAGAAAATATTTACTATCAACAAGATTTTTTTGTAGCCGGTAAAATACAATCGCCTGATTCATATTATATTCAGGATAGCTGTCATCAAGTAGAGCTGTTTTCCCTAAAGGAGGACCTACGATATTCATCAAAATATCATTAGGAAATGCCATTGAACGCGATAGAAAATTTTCGTGAGACTGTTTTGATACAAATATGAAATCAGAATCTAGTGCTAAACGACCATAAAAAGTTAAATTATTAACTCGTAAAAAAGGAATTTTACCTTCATTAGAAATCTCTGATTTAGGCGGAGTAGTCCCTTTAGAAATTTTTGTGCAAATTTCATTGGCAGTTTTACAAGACCAATCATTTGGAATAATTCCAAAACCTGAAATGAAGTTAGATGTATCATTCACCACAACCCAACTCCTCTAAATACTTCGCCATCTGAACTTCAAGCTCAGCAAGTTGAGTCTTTAACTGCTCACGCTCAGCACGTACAGCAACCAAATCAATCTCAGCTTCTTCTTCAAAGGTATCCACATAACGAGGAATATTTAGGTTGTAATCGTTGTCTTTCACTTCCTGCAAAGTCGCCAAATACGCATACTTATCTACGCTTTCACGGGCACGATAGGTTTCAATAACCTTGGCAATATTATCTTGGCTTAAGTTGTTTTGATTTTTACCTGACTTAAACTCACGGCTTGCGTCAATAAATAAAACCGAATCATCAGACTTTTGCTTTTTAAAAATTAAAATTGCAGCAGGAATACCCGTACCATAGAACAGCTTTTCAGGTAAACCAATAACCGCATCTAATAAGTTTTCGTTAATCAACTTTTCACGAATCTTACCTTCAGATGAGCCACGGAACAACACCCCATGTGGAACCACAACACCCATACGACCCGTAACAGGTTTAAGCGTCTCAATCATGTGTGAGATAAAAGCATAATCACCCTTGGTCTTTGGTGGTAAACCACGACGGAAACGATCAAACTTATCATTTTCAGCTTGCTCATAACCCCACTTGTCTAATGAGAATGGCGGGTTTGCTGTCACAATATCAAACAGCATCAAGTCGCCATTCTTATCCAATAGTTTTGGATTACGAATGGTATCACCCCACTCAATTTTGTGGTTGTCTTCGCCATGCAAGAACATGTTCATCTTAGCTAATGACCACGTTGAACCAATCGCCTCTTGCCCGTAGAGTGCGTACTCTTTACTGTTGTGATTGCTGACGACCTTACGACCACACTTCATCAACAGTGAACCAGAACCACAAGCAGGGTCACAAATACTGTCGCCTTTCTGTGGATCAAGTAATTCAGCAATTAAGTCTGATACTTCAGGTGGCGTATAGAATTCGCCCGCCTTTTGACCACCACTCGCTGCGAAGTTTTTAATCAAAAATTCATATCCGTTACCAATCACATCAAGTGAACCGACACGGCTTGGTTTTAAATCTAAATCAGGCACAGCAAATACTTCTAAAAGATCTTTTAAAATGGTATTTTTTTGCTTTTCTTCACCCAATTTATCGGTATTAAACGAGATATCTTGGAAAACGCTTTTGCCTACATCTTTGAGCTTTGTACCATTGGCTTCTTCAAGCGCATGTAAAGCCATATCAATACGTTCGCCATTGCCGGGCTCAAAACGACGCTCAAGCAAGGTATAGAAATTCGATTCACGAGGCAGTACAAATCGCTCGTTTTTCATCATTTCTTCAATCAGTTCAGGTTCATCACCATACTCGTTTTTATAATTATCGTAGTGGTCTTGCCATACATCAGAGATGTACTTTAAGAACAGCATTGTCAAAATATAGTCTTTATAGGTATCTGCACTCACCGTGCCACGGAATACATCACATGCCGACCAAAGGGCTTTATTGACGGTATCTTGATTAATTTGAGTAACCATTATTTGTTTCCTTGGAGCAGTTGTTTAAACATGCCCATCATCATTTGTTCACGATTTTTAAGTAATTGCTGGGTCAAGATCTGCTCTTGCTCCCAAAGACGGTTTAATTCGATTATGCGTTGCTGAATGTCCAAGCTAGGGACTTCAACCTCAAATTGGCTGACTATTGATACGCTCAGCATCGGCATCTTAGAACCCTGACTTTCTTTGCGTAATTCATATTGCACATTCGATTGGTTCAGGTACCAACATAAGTATTCAGGCATGACTTTTTTATTTGGCATTAAAATCAAAAACTGGCTACTCACAATGAGTGGTAGTACTTTTGATTGATCCTGATTGCCTACAAAATAATGTGCTTTGAGATACTCACCTCGACAAGGTAAAAGCACACATTCAGGTGAGACGATTGCGTTATCTTTACCTTGCCAATCAATTTGCGGTAAAGCATCTGAAAAAAGCGTATAACCACATGTATCCGTTGCAATGCTACGAATATCTTTGATCTGCAATACGTGGGCATTGCCTGACTCAACTTCTTCAACCTTTTCACGGAATGTAAAGCCTGTGCGGATCTCTGCGAGATCGCTCAGTTTTAGGAATCTTTTTAACTTTGCCATAAATATTTACTCTGAAAGAGAATGAGCCATCCTTGGCTCAGTCCACTTAAGATGCGTTACCAACATATTTCTTTAGCCAATCAGTCATTGATTTGTCTTTATCTGAATCCAAATTTATCCAAGCCGCATCTCTTTGCAAACGTGTCACTAATAAACCATCATCTCTATCCATGACTTGTTGTAAATCATCACGAATCTGTGGTGCTGTTTTATCCGAAACGATAATCCAACAGGACTTTAACGGTCGACACCATGTTCCATAAGCCTTAATTTTTTTATCCAGCTCTTCATAGTTACGTTGTTTACGCAGGTCATAATTGATCTGATATACTTTCATTTGTTCTTAACTCCTAATGTTTAGTCACGTTATTGGTTTTGAATTCGATGACAGGCGGCCACCTGTCATCACTAAATTTAATGCAGTAGAGACCCTATGAGTCATGCCGAGTGTTATGTTAGGTTGGTATTTGTGTTATGTCAATAAAAAACGCAGTAGATTCCCTATGTAAAATAATAAATAAATTTTCCTACTTTTTGTGAATTTCAACGAGGTTCTGGAAATTCTCAGATTTCAACTCAAAAAATTTAATATTGGCTATTTTCAACTCAAAAAATTTAATATTGGCTATTTGAATTTAAAGTATATTGATTATTGGTGCTCTTCATAGAAAGTGATTCAATTATTTAATTCAAATTTATAAAAAACTGCTGAAGGGTTTTGTTGCACCCTTCTTAGACCAACCATATTCTGCTGTTTCATTACTATTGATGCCTGACTCATCAATATAAAGAATCTGTTCTTTTACATATTCGGCTTTTAATTGAGGCAACAATCATTGAAAGACAGCTCGACCTATTTTGCAGGCTTGTCTAGAGTAATATTTTTACATATAAAATATAAAAATCAATACCTTACAAATTAAAACTCTTATTTAAATCACATTTACAACAGTTCATTAATAATTATTTAATTATAAAAATTATTATATTTATAATAAATAGAATTTTATTGAGATTATTATATTTATAATAAATAGAATTTTATTGAGATTATTATATTTATAATAATCTTGAAGAGCTTGCAAAAATTTATTTTTTATATATTATTCTTAATGAAATAAAAGGAATTATCATGGATAACAAATATCAAGAAGCAAGTGCATTAGAATTTAAGGATGATGGTTTATTTAAAATATCTACAAAATATATTAGATATGAAGATGATTTTACAGAAAAAATACACACATTTAGGGATATTGAAAATGATAGTTGGGAAATTTATAGTGATGGGTGTAAAAAGATAATAGTTTTTAAAAAATATAAGACTAATATTAAAAACTTAATTAAGTTAACTGCTATAAACATACTTACTAATCTTTCATCTTCTACATTAGTTAATTATATTCATGGATTCCTAAAAGTATTCTCTGAGCAAGAAATAATTGACATTATAAAAAATAAAGAAAAAATTCTTTATAATTGGGAAATCTATAAATCAAATAAAATCAATAGCTTTACAATCTCAACAATCTTGCCAGCTCTAAATTTTCTAAAAAACATCCTAATATATCTTTCTGTTAATAATTTATTAAGATGGAATAAAAATGATATTGAGAATATATCAAATTTAAAAAGATTTAAAATAAACAAATATGCAAAAATAAAATCCGGGGATTGTTTTTTAAATACAGAAGAGGAAGCAAAAATATTAAATTATATTGGCAAGGTAAGTAACTATGAAAATTTAACAAGTAAAGATTTAGATGAATATTGTGTTCTTATACTTTTTTATCAATTTGGTGTTAGGCCAAAACAAGTCGGAATGCTTAGGCTTTATGACTTAAAAACTTATAAAATAAATAAATACGATGAAACACTTCATGTTAAATTTCAAAAAATCAAACAAAGACATACTATGAATGCAATTCCATTAGTTAGAAAAATAAAAACAGAATGGATAGTTTTTTTTAAAGAAAAAATTAGAAAAACAGATAAACATGGTAATTATTATTTTTTTTCTAATAATAAAAACGATATACGTGAAATTTTAAGAAAAGTAACAATTAAAATATTAGGTTATCCTATTAATGCAAATATATTTAGACATTCAGTTGCACAGAGACTAGTTGAGTCTGGGGCAAATTTAGATGAAGTATCTTCCTTCCTAGGACATACTTATTCTAAAAGTGCATTGATTTACTTCCAAGTATCTGCACAGACTGGAGTATTAATTAATAAAGCTCTAGGCATATCTAATATATATAGTAAAATTTCAAAAATTACGCATGGTGATTTTATAAGTATAGAAGAATTAAATAATTTGAATACTGAAAAATACATTGAAAGTTATCCACATGGAATAGCAATATCTGGTATTGGTGGATGTGATTTAAAACAGAACTTATGTAAAAAAAATCCAGTTTTTTCATGTTATGGTTGCGATAAATTTTTACCTCTAAATGATAAAAGTGTTCATGAAAATGGGCGAATTCAAACATGAGGTGCGACAGTTTGAAAAGTCTTATGATAATCAACAAGCTGAGCAAATTTCTCTAATGGTGTAAGCCAATCTAACGCTTTTCTAGGACGAGTATTCAGTGACATGGCAA
>NZ_VOYQ01000019.1:0-72588 GCF_013420195.1 Acinetobacter sp. YH01024 | reverse complement strand
ACTGAGGATCAGAAAGCTTGTTTGAATCGATGTATTTCATCCGCAGATTATGCACGAATGCTAAGAAATCCGGAGTGCAAATATTAACCAAAAAGAAGATCGTTTTTTGATTTATGAAAGAGATCTATTGTTTTTCTTTAATTATTAAACAAATGAAATTTATGAAACCAATAATAATTCTCTCAATAGTGTTTATGAGCACACCGATTTATGCAGAAAGAATTTCTGAAGCGGAATTTAATGTAAATTATAAGAATTATAAAAATGAACTTGCTAGAGATCAGGCAGCACTAAAGAAGTTAAATTCTGAAAGTTCGTTTGAGGCAACTGTAAAAAGCAATTTATTAACATGTAAGGTTTGGGACTCAAAACTTGCAATGTATAAATTAGCTTTAGAAAATAAACAGATTCAAGATGCTGGGCATCTAGCAAATAATTTGAAAAATGAAATATTACCTTTTCAACTAGCAATTCAGAATTTATCAGGAACGACTTTTGAAAAAAACTGCGAAACTATTGAAAAACTTTCGATAGCAAGTGGCATTATTAAATGAAATTAATTCTATAAAGTGTTGCACTTTGTTGGTAATCAAGATTTCTTACTAGATTGTAAAACTCATAATTTATCTATAGCTCTGTTAAACTACCAACTCACATAGCACGATGAGACACCATGAGTTTAGCCAACCTGATTGATGAATTAAATCCTCAACAAAAACAAGCCGCAACAACAGAAGCACAGCATAGCTTGGTTTTGGCAGGAGCAGGTTGTGGTAAAACCAAAACCATCGTGGCGCGTGCAGCTTATTTAATTGATCAAGGCGTGCCTGCCAATCAAATTCAAATTTTGACTTTTACTCGCCGTGCGGCCAGTGAAATTGTCGCTCGTGTGGAGCTGGCTCTGGGTGAGCAAGCCAAAGGGTTACGTGCATCAACCTTTCACACCTTTTGTATGTACCTATTGCGCCGCATTCCAAAAGCCTTTGGCCTAGAGCAGTTTTCGGTTATTGATCGTGATGATCAGCTCATGATGTTCCGCCTGATTCGTGGTCGTGATGATAAGAAAAACCCCAATCACTTGCCTAAGCCGAAAGAACTCTGTGATCTGTATTCCTTTGCACGGAATACGCGCCAAAAACTCAGCATTGCCATGGAAAAGCAAATGCCTGAGTATTTTGCGTTGAAAGATCAAATCGCGGATATCATGAAAGAATACGAAGCCCGTAAACGTGCGCGTAGTTTTTTAGATTATGACGATATCTTGGCAATTGTGGCAAAAGCCTTGGCGGAATCAGATGGACTGGTCGATTATGTCGCTTCGATTTGTCGCTACATGTTGGTTGATGAAATGCAGGATACCAATCCGCTGCAATGGGCGTTACTTGAGCCACTAAAGGAACGTGTCAGCTTGTTCTGTGTCGGCGATGATGCACAGTCCATTTACGGCTTCCGTGGTGCAGACTTTGAAAATATTCATCATTTCAAAGAGCGGGTACCCGACGCACAGATTTTTAAACTTGAAAAAAATTATCGTTCAACCCAAGAAATTTTAGACCTGTCGAATTGGTTGTTGGATGAAAGCGAAATTAAATATGACAAACGCTTAGATGCCTATCGTGGTGAAGGGATTAAGCCGAAAATGCATATTTTCCCGAATGAGTTTGATGAAGCCAAATGGATTGCCATCGACATTAAAGAGCGTCATTACCTCGAAGGCAGCAAATGGTCGGATCATATGGTGCTTGTGCGTTCAAGCTTTGCCGCCCGTCATATTGAAGCAGCTTGTATTGCCGCAAACGTGCCGTATCGCTTTATTGGCGGCATGAAATTACTTGAAACAGCCCATGTAAAAGACTTGCTCAGTGTGCTGCGTGTAGTGGCCAATCCTTTAGATGATATCGCGTGGATGCGCTTTTTAACCTTGTGGAATGGTGTGGGTGATGTCGGTGCGAGTAAGTTATCGCAGCAGATTTTACTTGAGCCAGAAATGCAAGCCATTGCAACCAAGTTGGAAAAATTTGGCAAAGTGCCTGACCAAGCGATTCTGATGATGAAGCAAATGTCGGTGTTGAAAGATCAGGTCAAAGAATGTGTAAGCTTGGCTGTTCAAGCGATTTCTGAGCAGCTGGAAGAGAACTATAAAAAAGATTGGAATCGCCGTGTCGGTGATTTTGATCTGGTGAAACAATTGGCATCCAAACATACGCAGTTGAGTGAATTCTTAGAAGAATATGTCCTTGATCCAGTTTCCATTTCTGAAATTGAACGCCAATCTGACAGTGATGTCGTGACTTTAATTACCATTCATTCGGCAAAAGGAACGGAGCAAAAAGTCTGTTATGTGGCGAATGTCACACCAGGGCAATATCCACATGCACGTGCCCAAGGTAATTTCGATGAAGTGGAAGAAGAACGTCGCGTGTTATATGTGGCGCTGACACGTGCGCAAAATGAATTGATTTTGACCAAGCAAAACTTGAACCACTGGGCACGTGAAACTGTCGATGAGCAAGGCCGTAAAGTAGAAAGTTACTTTATGAATGATTTAACTCGAAATTTATGTAGTTTGGAAACACACTATAAAACCCGTCAGCAAACCGTAAAAAGTGCCTTAATCGAAAGAAAATCGATTAATTTAGATTTTGGTATCGATCTCGATTAAAATAGATTTTTGACGTGATTTACATGCAAGTTAAAAAGCAAAATAGACAAATGCTTTTTGATGATGCTGTCTATTTGGAAGATTGAATGAAAATTTTAGTACGTAACTTAGAGCGTTCAGTTACTGAAGCAGAATTGGTTGAACTGTTTAAACCATTTGGCGCAGTAGAGTCTGCTGTTGTTGTTATGGATGCAAGCACAGGTAAATCGAAAGGGTTTGGTTTTGTCGAAATGCCAAATGGTCGTGAAGCTGTAAAAGCGATTAAAGGCCTGAATACTTTGAAAGTCAAAGGTGCGGGTATTCGCGTAAAAGCGGCTGAAGATAAGCCTAAAGCATAAATTTAAAAAGGAGCGTAACGCTCCTTTTTTTATCGGTGATCTATGAAAAAACGCTACTCGGCTTTGTCTATTGTTGCGCCATCTGGTTCGAACATTGCGTGTGGGCTTAAAACGCTTGAAGTCCGCTCATGGCAGCCCGAACATTTGCCTTTAAAAGATTTAGTGATCGTGGAAAATCAACGCTACTTACATGAAAGCGGAGATGAAGATATTGGACGTGCAGTGGCGAAGGTCGATGTATATGACGTTCATGCATGGACTGAAACAGAGGTAGAGCAAGCGCAGGCGACATATTGGGCAGCAGGGTACTGGGCTTGGCGTCTGGAAAATATCAGGATGATTGATTGGGATATGCCTGTTCCTGCCAAGCGTGACATTTATTTAATTGAAATCGATCATCCATAATATTTATTGTGAATTTCCTAAAAATCCGTTTAAGCTTATTCATGTAGAAAAACGCCAAAATTTAGGGAATTGTTCATGTCTCGTGTTGCTCGCTTTCATGCTGATCGTACCAATCAAAAGTTATATTTTAGCCGTCTTGCATGTCAGCAAGCCGAGCAGACCGATCATGTTCAACAAGCTCAGGCTTATCGCGAAGCAGCGGTTTTTCATTTGCATGGTGCAGTACTTGCGTTTTTACAAGAGTTGGTGCGTTACTATCGTTTAAATGAGCCTGCGCCCACGTTAAAGTCGATTGAAACGCTGATGGCTGAAAAAGGTCAGGTATCACCTGAAGTGACTGTTATGCAGCAATTGGCAAAGCAGGGCTTTATTGCAGAGCTGAAACGCGCACATCGTATGTGTCAGTATGCACCTGAACCGTCTGCACCAGAGCCAGAAGATGAAACGTCTTCAAATTTAATTATTAAAGTTACCCAAACACCACAAGCATGGTTGCCAGATACCGCTATTTTGCGTGAATGGCATCGTGATCTAACCCAATTGATTGATGGATTTCGTAACGAGATGGTGGAATTCTAATCGGACTATTGCTACTTGAAATAAATTTATTTAACCCGATATAAGATTATCTAAGTAATACAAAGTGCAGATGCCTTTATCACCATGTTGCGCATGGAGGGATATATGTCTATAGAACAGTTGAAAGAACTCTTTGGGAACCAGGAAGCAATTTTAGAGCTGGTTCAATTGGAAGGTGGTGAGTTGGCATTGCGTAATGCAGGCTCAGAAAAAGAGCCTTTGGTGACTATCCAATTCAATGAAGAATTACGCAATATTTTGGGCGATCAAATGAGTGTGATCGCTCAGCAAATGATTCAGGCTGCATTGTTTGGTTTGTTAGAAAAACAAGTGGATGAATGGCATGCCGAAGTGGTTGATGAAAAGCCAAAATATATGAGCTAATCATATAGCTGCTGATTTTGTGGATCATGTTGATGAAAACGCACCTTTTGGTGCGTTTTTTTATACTCAAAATGGCACTTAGACTTTGCCCAATTCAGCAGGTGAGATCAGCATCGATCCTAAAAATACAATGAAGACCCCGATGAGCTGTAAGAAAAATGGATTTTTGGCATCTTGCCAATACAAAATCAGAAAGACGATGGAAATGGGATAAAACAATAGACAGCCCAGTCCCCATAAAATACTGGTTTTAAATGCAGCGATGAGAAAGCCCAGACCGCCAATTAAAATAATGGCAAAGCCTAAATAGAGACTGAACATGTTTATCTTGTTTGAAGTTTTTAAAATGATGCTTTGTTTGGTGCTAATTTTATCAATATATATTTTAAATTCAATTATTTGTAATTTTGAAAATGCTGAATTTTATCAGTTTAAAAAAGGCGATGCTTAAATGCATCGCCTTTTTTGTATTGCCCCTAAGCGTTTTATTTAGGCACTTAGTGTGTCGGTGTTTGATGATGGGCAATTTGGATTTGATTTAAAATATGATTGCTCATATTTTTCGCCATTTCCTCTTTGGCATAATAAACCTCACCGACATTGTCGCGACGAATGACTTCAGCTTCTTCTTTGCTTTCCGCACAAACCAATACTTGGATAGACGGATTCAGCATTTTGGCAATGTCGACAATTTTATGAATATCTAAAATATCCATAGGTGAAATGACCAAAAGGCGTGCGTGTTGAATATGGGCTTGAATTAAAACGCCGGGTTCTGTTGCCACACCGGATACCGCAGCGATGCCTTTTTCCCGTAAGTTTTCCACGATTTCACGATTTTCTTCAGCAATAACCACTTTAATGTTTTCATTCATTAATTCACGGGTAATGCGACGACCGACTTCACCATGACCAATCAGTACCACCTGATCACGTAGATAATCCTGTGAGACCTCATCAGGCAACATGGCTAATGGGTCACTACTACGTTCCAGTAAACGGGCCAAATTCGAGCGCTCACGGATGAGTCGCTGCATAGGCTCGATTGCAGAAAATACAAATGAGTTGAGTGTAATCGAGATTAATGCACCTGCCAGTATCAGGTTTTGTCCTTCCATAGAAAGGAGGTTTAGAGATACACCCAAGGTCGCCAAAATAAATGAGAACTCACCAATTTGCGCCAAGCTTGCCCCAACGGTTAATGCGGTATTGATGGGGTAGCGGAAGAACAATACTAATGCTATTGCAGCGATGGTCTTACCAATCATGATAATACCGACCACAGCTAAGACGTGAAGCGGTTGTTCAATCAAGATCCGTGGATCAAACAGCATGCCGACGGAGACGAAAAACAGAATCGAAAAAATTTCACGAAGCGGAAGGGTTTCTTCTTCTGCACGGTGACTAAAGTCAGACTCTTTGACCACCATACCGGCAAAAAATGCGCCCAGTGCCATGGATACACCAAATACCTTGTAGGCACCAAAGGCAATAGACACGGCTGCTGCAACCACAGTGAGCGTGAATAATTCACGTGAGCCTAAGCGTGCAACCACTTGCATAATCATTGGCACTAAACGTTTACCAATGATCAGCATGAAGGCAATAAAGCCAGCAACTTTGAGTAAAGTTAGACCTAAGGTCAGCCAAATATTTTCATCAGCACTGCTTTCTGTGAGCGGTTGGCCGCCAAGCAGTACGGCAGTAGCAGGCAGAAGGACCAGGACCAAAACCATCACCAAGTCTTCAACCAAGAGCCAACCCACGGCAATTTTACCATTGACGGAGTTGAGTAAGCCGCGATCACCTAAGGCTTTGAGTAGAACGACAGTACTTGCACACGACAAACTTAAGCCAAACACTAAGGCTGAGCCCATGCTCCAGCCCCAAAGCATGGAAATTCCCATACCGAGTAAGGTCGCCACTGCAATTTGTAAAATGGCACCCGGGAGGGCAATACGACGGACTTGCATCAAATCATTGAGTGAAAAGTGCATACCCACGCCAAACATCAGGAACATGACACCGAGTTCGGCCAATTGGTTAGCGAGATGGATATCGCCAACTACCCCAGGTGTGTTTGGGCTAATAATAATACCGGCAATCAGATAGCCGATAAGGGGAGGAAGTCGCAGGCGTGCAGCAATATAGCCAAAAATTAAGGCAAAACCAAAGCCAACAGCAAGTAATATTATGAGTTCTACATCATGAGGCACTAAAAACTCCTTAAGCCTAAGTTAAGGGTAAAAAAGACAAGCACAAAAAGTGCCAAAAAGCATTTTGAAAGTTTAGCAATTCGAATAAAAAAAATGCAAAAAAAAACGACCTAAGTAGGTCGTTTTTTTCAAAAAACTAAAATTATTTGATTTTAGCTTCTTTGAAGATTACGTGTTGACGGATTTTTGGATCAAATTTTTTGATTTCCATTTTTTCCGGCATAGTACGTTTGTTCTTAGTGGTAGTGTAGAAATAACCTGTACCAGCAGAAGAAACTAGGCGAATTTTATCACGCATGTTCGTAGCTCCTTAGATCTTTTGACCTTGAGCACGTAGGTCAGCAACAACCTTTTCGATGCCCAATTTGTCGATAATACGCATACCTTTAGTAGTTAGACGAAGACGTACGAAACGTTTTTCGCTTTCTAACCAAAAACGGTGGTGATGCAGGTTCGGCTCGAACCGGCGTTTAGTTTTGTTGTTGGCGTGTGAGACGTTGTTACCAACGACTGGACGCTTGCCGGTAACTTGGCAAACCTTAGACATGGTGTAACTCCATTGATTTAGCCAACAGCAAATCTGTATGGCCAGTCAAAAAAAACATTGAATTCATTCAAGGGGCGTTTTATATCAAAAATGCGCTTAAAAGACAAGCGATTTTGCATAAAACGAACGATCACCTAGTGTGATCGTTCATGCCTTGATCGTTTATCGAAGAAGTGTCTTCGAAATCAGTTTGTGGATCGGCTTATTGAACGGTGGAAGAATGAATTTCAAACTATAGAGTTTTGGATTCGACATCACCGAGCGTTCATGCGACAAACTGAAGAAACCTTCTGGACCATGATATTTCCCCATACCCGAAGCCCCCACACCGCCAAACGGCAGGTCATCTTGAGCAACATGGGTTAATACCGTGTTTTGTCCGAAATGTCCTGAATGGGTACGTGTTGCGACATAGTCGGCACGTGCCTGATCAAAGTCGAAATAGTATAAAGCAAGTGGACGAGGACGGCTATTAATAAAAGCAATAACCTCGTCAATTTGATCATATTCCATGATCGGAAGGATCGGACCGAAGATTTCATGCTGCATAATTTGCATGTCTGGAGTGACACCCGTTAAAACAGTCGGTGCAATTTTACGTACAGCGTCCACATCTTCATTTTGTGGGTTAAAACTGATGATTTGTGCGCCTTGATCACGCGCATCTTCTAAATAACCTTGTAGGCGGTTGTACTGCTTGTCATTAATAATCGAGGTGTAGTCCTGATTTTGGGCAATACTTGGGTACATGGCTTCAACGCACACTTTATAGTGATCTAAAAATTCAGCTGTTTTACCACGAGGTAAGAACACATAGTCAGGTGCAACACAAGTTTGACCTGCATTCCAAAGTTTACCAACCGCAAGACGCTGTGCGACATCTGCAAGGTCAATAGACGGATGAACCAATACAGGTGACTTTCCGCCTAATTCTAAAATCACCGGAACTAAGTTTTCAGACGCTGCCGCCATGACGGTTTTACCGACATTGGTCGAGCCAGTAAAAATCATTTTGTCGAAGGCAAGGTGACTAAACGCATCTGAAATTGGGCCACCACCGTTGACGACTGCGACCAATTCTTGAGGAAATGCTTCTGCGAGAGCTTTTTCTAGCACATCACCGAATGCCGCAGAGGCACTCGAAATTTTGATCATGGCATGGTTGCCCGCAGCCAAAGCACAAATCAGTGGGCCTATAGAAAGAAGCAGTGGGTAGTTCCATGGCGTAATAATGCCGACGACACCAAGCGGTTGATATTGCACCCATGCTTTTGCAGGTTGGTGAATAATTCCGACATGGCGTTTGGATGGTTTCATCCAGTCTGTCAAATGCTTGCTATAATATTTAATGTGTTCAAGACATGTAAGTAACTCACCAATCTTGGTTTCACCAATAGAACGGTTACCATAGTCTTGATTAATTGCATCAGCAAATTGATCTTGATACTTAACTAAGATACGCTTAAGCCGAGCCAAACGATCAATACGTTCCTTCGCTGTAGGCAATGGGTAACGTAAATACGCTTGTTTCTGCTGTTCCAACATATTGTTGAGATGCTGCTGATCAAAAGAATGTGGTGTCATTGAAGTTGTTTTTGTCTGACTATTCATGTCGCACGACCATATCCAAATTAGCGATTAATTAATTTTTAGAGTAAATACTCTAAATAGTCAAGTTACTTTATGTGTTAGTGTTCTAATGCTTTGAAATAAATGGTTGTTTTAGGATGTCTCACACCAAAACCTTAAAAACGAAAGAACGTATTTTGCAGCTGAGTTTGCAGTTGTTTAATGAGCGTAGCGAGCGTTCAGTGACAACCAATCATATTGCTGCTGAACTGGGAATGAGCCCAGGTAACTTGTATTACCATTTCCGAAATAAAAGTGAAATTATTAAGGAATTAATGGAGCAATATCAGCATGAAACGCTAGAAATGTTAGCGCTTCCTGATGATCGTCAGCTTGATGCCAATGATAAAATTCGCTATTTCCAAGTGTTAAGTAGCCAATTATGGGCTTATCGCTTTTTACATCGTGATGTTTATCACTTGGTCGAAAATAATGAAGATTTCCGCAAAATGTATCCACGTTTTGCCGGTCAAGTTATGCAACAAGGGCAGAAAATTTATCGTGCCTTTGTTGACGCAGGCTTAATGCAGATGACCGATTCTGAAATTGAGGCCTTAACCATTAACTTGTGGATCGTGCTGACCAACTGGACCAACTTCCTTTATATGTCGGGCCATATTACCGACTCCAATACTTTGGAAGAAAAGTGGGTGTGGCAAGCACTGCGACAAATGGTGTTCTTAGAAGGCGCATATCTACGTGGTGAAAGCCGTGAAACCTATGAGCGACTGCTCGAAACTTTAGGGCCGTCGGACTTATTTGCAAGTCTTTCAAACGTAAAGCATCAGGTTACTGAATAAGACTATTTAGTCTGGCTTTAAAAAGCGTTAGAATACTCGGCTATTTTTTCAATTTAACTGATTAGTGATATAAACCAACATGAATATGTCGACCGCTAACACAGCACGCTTACTCATTACCTGTGAAGATAAACCAGGGATTGTGCAAGCTGTATCGAGCTTTTTGTATCATCAGGGAGCAAATATTACCGCACTTGATCAATACGCGACTGAAGCTCAAGGGGGGCGATACTTCATGCGTGTTGAGTTCGAATTGGACAATTTACAAAGCCGTAAAGAAAGTCTAACTCAAACATTTGCGAGCAATGTTGCTGAGCGTTACAACATGCACTGGCGTTTAGCCTTAGTCAGTGATGTGAAGAAAGTCGGTATCTTGGTGTCTAAAGTTGACCATGCTTTGCTTGAACTGTTATGGCGTCATGCACGTGGTGGTTTGCCATGTGAAATCACCAAAGTCGTGTCTAATCACGATGCTTTACGTGAATCTGTAGAAAATTTCGGTATTCCGTTTGAAGTGGTTCCCGTGAACAAAGAAAACAAACGTGAAGCTTATGAGCAAATTGATCAATTGATGCAAGGCAATGATTTATTGGTTCTTGCTCGTTATATGCAAATTTTAGACGAAGAATTTGTTCAAAAATGGGAAATGAAAGTGATTAACATTCACCATTCATTCCTCCCAGCCTTTGTTGGTGCGAACCCATATAAACAAGCGCATGAAAAAGGTGTGAAGTTGATTGGTGCGACAGCGCACTATGTGACTGCTGATCTTGACCAAGGGCCGATTATTGAGCAAGACGTAGAGCGTGTAAGTCACGACTTTACTGTTGAGCAATTGCGCGAGTTAGGTCAGGACGTAGAGCGTAATGTGCTCGCACGTGCAGTCAAATGGCATCTTGAAGATCGTATTATTGTCGATGGTAATAAAACTGTTGTATTTCAATAAAACGAGATGAATTTTTGAATAAAAAAGGCATACTTTAGGTATGCCTTTTTTATATTATGATTAAAAAAAGTCATTAAAACTGACGAATTAATAGTTGCAAATGAAAACACTTCTCATTTATTATTGCCGTACTTTAATTGTGCTAACCGATGAGCATGATTGTATTTTTGACAAAATAAATGCAATCGCTTCTTCAAGGTAACTGAGTTTAATGAGTCAATCTCCCGCTCCAATGATGCAATCACCTAACCCGATGAAAAAGAAAATCATTACTGCGCTTCTCGCTGTTGTGGTAGGGCATATGGGGGTATTGTGGGCGGTCAGCAATATGAAAGCACCAGAACTTAAACTGATCGAAAAAGATCCGATTAAAGTTCGCTTTGTGAAGATTGTTGAAGAGAAAAAACCAGAACCTCCGAAGCCAAAACCAGAACCGAAGAAAGAGCCACCAAAGCCAAAAGAAGTTAAAATTGTAGATAAGCCTTTACCACCTCCACCGAAGAAAGTGGAAAAACTGGAACAGGTGAAAAAGAAAGATGCGCCGAAACCAACTGTTGAAGCGGTCAAAAACGTACCACCAACACCTGTTGTTTCAACTGTGGTTTCTGAAACGAAAGTCGTTCGTGTTGAACCAACACCTCCGGCACCTGTTGCACCACCACCTGCGCCTCCAGCACCACCTGCGCCACCGACACCTAAAACTGTGAGCATTGGTAATGGTGTCAGTTGGATTAAGAAACCGAATGTTCAATTTGAAAATGGTGAATTAAAAGCGTCGTGTACAGTTGAAGTTGCGATTGCTGCAAGTGCTGAAGGTAAAGTCGAATCAGCAACGATTAAAAACTCGACTTGTGGCGCTGCTGTAAACCGTAAAGTGACTGATGCAGTGAAGCGTGCACGTTTATCCAAATATATTGATAATGGTGTGGCAACTCCGACGCGAGTTGATCAACCATTCAACTTTAAACTTAATTAAGATTCCGGCTAACCCATTAGGAGTTCGAATATGAACTTTTCAGTTTATTGGCAACATGCAGATGCAGTCAGCAAAACACTGTATTTCGTGTTACTTGCAATGTCGATTGCGACTTGGACGATCTTCGTTCTTCGTATTATGGGCACACGTCAGCTCAAACAAGTGGCGTATAACCACCTTGCAGATGCACTAAGCAAACTGAAAGCGAAATTTGCTCCTTTGGCTTTTGAACAACGTAAGGCTGTGGCTGAACAAGCATTACTACGTCAAATTTCGGTAGAAAAAGCTAATGCTGAAAAAGGCGTATCTGTATTGGGTACGATTGCTTCAATTGCACCGTTCGTAGGTTTGTTCGGTACAGTGTGGGGTATTTTCCATGCCCTTGTAGCAGTGGGTAAAAGCGGTCAAGCGGGTTTAGCGCAAGTGGCAACTCCAGTCGGTGAAGCCTTGATCATGACGGGTCTTGGTTTGGCTGTGGCGATTCCTGCGGTATTGGCTTATAACATTTGTGTTCGTTTTAACCGTACACTGTCGAATGAATTGCAAGATCAAGCACATGGTTTATTGATTGACACGATGTTGCAACAAGATTCTGCAGCGAAGAAAGAAGACGTGAAAACTGCACAGCAAAGTTTAGCTGGAGGTCAAGCTTAATGGCTTTTCAATTGGGTGAAGACAACGATGCTGGCATGAATGAGATGAACCTCATTCCGCTCATCGATATTATGTTGGTATTGATGATCATCTTCTTGGTGACTGCGACTGTTGCCAACCCATCAATTCCATTAACCTTGCCACAAACGACTGCAGAAGTGATTGATCTGCCAACTGAAAGCGTAACCATCAGCATTAACTCAGCGGGTGATATTGCTTGGAATGGTGATATTGTCACGCTCGAAGATTTAGAAAGTCGTCTAAATACAGCTGGTCAGCAAGAACGTAAGCCTGCATTGGTATTAAAAGCCGATAAAGAATCACGTTATGACACAGTTGCACAAGTGATGTCGCGTGCGAGTGGAGCCGGACTCAGCGATATCGCCTTTGCCAGTGATAACTAAGCACTGAGCAAAGATAACTAAAAAAAGCGACTGAAATGTCGCTTTTTTTATGTCTCTATTTCGAAAAGACGTCGTACAATTAGATCATTCAGATTTGAGTAGCTCTTGAAATTTGCTACGTAATTTCATGAGTTTAGGTGGTATTGAAAAATTACAGTAGCCTTGGTTTGGGTTACGCGCAAAGAAGTTCTGATGATATTCTTCGGCAGGGTAGAAGGTCGGCATTGGACTGAGTTCAGTCACGATATTGATGCCTTCAGCTTTTAATTCTTCAATACGGTGTTCAGCGATTTGCTTTTGTGAATCGTCCTGATAGAAAATCACTGAGCGATACTGTGTGCCGACATCATTGCCTTGACGATTCAGCGTGGTTGGATCGTGGGTTGCGAAAAATACATCCAGCAATTGGCTAAAACTGATTTGGCTGTCATCAAAATTGATCTGAATGACTTCTGCATGTTGGGTATTCCCCTCACAAATTTGCTCATAGCTCGGATGCTGAGTAACTCCCCCTGCATAACCACTGACGACTGTTTGCACGCCCTTTAGTTGTAGAAAAACTGCTTCTATACACCAAAAGCACCCACCACCAAATACCGCTTGTTGCATAGTGAAATCCTATTTTGTTCCCTGATGTTTAATATGGGGTTATAGCTAAAAACTGCAATGTACGTCTGTATACTAATCACTAGTTTATGTGCATTAAATGTCTCTGGCATGACTGAACAGTGAATAAAAAAGTCTGCCGAAGCAGACTTTTAAAATGATTTAACGCGGTTGAACAGCGCTTTCATATTGAATTAATAAATTGCCGTGACGGTCTAGCAATTTCAAGGTTTTTCCAAAAACTTGATAATGCGTTACCTTTTCGAGTGCTGCATGGTACTGTCGCTCTAGCCCATTGTTATTGAGACAAGCCATTTGTGTCGATGCAATCGGGCCAAACGTTATGGTGTCTTTGCCAGCATTATAGCCACCCATTATACGATTACAGCCGTCTGCACCTGAGACACGTTTTGAAGCCGCATCGAATTGAATGCTTGGAATATTATGCGCATTGGGTGCTGTTTTGATTGGGGTGTTGCCAATCTGAGTGGCAATCCAAGTACGGTTTTGTAATAGGTTTAAATTTTCAGTTATGGTGTTGTCTTGTGCAGGCATGCTTTCACAGCCTGTCACCACTAAAGTTGAAACCAAAGTTGCAGCAACAAATATTTGTTTTAGCATCGGAATTTCCCCGTGGAAGCATTTCAATTATCTAAGCAAATATCGCACAGATAAGCTAGCCATATTTGTATCAATATTTAAGAATTACAATTGATTGGCGCTTGGATTAGACTGTGAATGCGGCAAACCTTGTCGGATTAACTTCGAATATTGTTCACTGCTCAGTTGCTTAATTTGAGAGACGCGGGGGTTAACATGGGCTTTTTGATACCATGTTTTCATATCCCAATTTTGGTCTATGGCATGGAGGTCGTGCAAATAATTCGGCAAATAACCGGATGCAAATAAGCGGTAATCGGTTGGAAGTTGATGTTTGGAAACCGCTTGAATCATGTCAAACACCAGTGTTGTACAATTACTAGTGAGTGTGTTGTACCATTTGGGTTGAGTCTGCAGTTCATCGGCTTTATGTAGATATTCAATAAACAGCGCCTGCATTTCAGATTTTGGCATGTTTACGGGGAAGAAATAGACCTGTTCTCCGCGTGTATTGCTGCGGGTATAGATAATATCTTTTTCATCTGATGCAATGAGGCTCAGTTCATATTTACGGAAAAAACCACCAATCGCAGAGAATTCTTCATTTTTCTCTTTGCGAATTTCAATCGAAAACGTCAGCGGTGGTCGGTCAGCAAAATCAAAAGTGACCAGTGTATGGGCAATTTGCGGCCCCATCCAATACGAGGTAATGATGTTGACGCCATTGATTTGACTCAGGTCATATTGGCGAGTTTCCCAACGCGGGGTAAAGCTACCATCGGCATGCCAGTCGAAATTACGCACATTGTGTAAGGTGACGAGATTACCTTGCTTTTCATAATGTAGAATTTCAGCTACTTCAGGATTCCATTCACGATCTTGACGCGCTTCCATGCCAAAATACCAAAATAGACCACAGATAAAGCCCACAATATAAATCAAGACATCTTTACGACGGCTAAAAAAGTGTTGGGTAATATAGATGCCTAAAATGCTCAGGGCGAAAGCAATCCAGATCCCAATGATAATGCGGCTGCCTAACCAGCCTGCCGGTTGCTGTATCCACAGGGCGGCACAGAGCCAAATCGAAGAGCAGAGGACAAATACACTAAATAGGGCATGAAGAATACTTCGCCCTATTTTTTTGAACATTGCTCGTTGGTCACTCTGTTGCATATTTTTCTTTTAGCTTAAGATTTTTCTTTATTTTCGGTAAGTTGCGAACTCAAAAGCAATCCCAGTTTTGTCGTCGATGTGTTGTTCTGATGCCACTTTTTGAAAGTCCGCAGGAATTTCAGGATAGAAAATGTCTCCATCAACATTTAAATCGATGTGTGTTAATTCTAGACGATCGGTGATATTAATGGTTTGTTGAAAAATTTCTCCACCGCCAATAATAAAAATAGTATTTGGCTTTTCTGAAGATTTAACATCGTCCATAGAGTTTTTTAAGGCTTCTTCAATTGAATGAGCTACTTTAACACCTTCAAAAGACCAATCGAGATTACGCGTTACAACCCAATTGACACGCTTAGGAAGTGGGCGACCAATTGAGTCAAAATTCTTACGACCTAATATAATCACTCCACCTTGAGTGATTTCTTTAAAGTGCTTTAAATCGGCAGAAATATGCCAAGGAAGATCGTTATCTTTCCCAATACAACGTTGGTTATCCATTGCAACAACATGCACAACCTCTAAATTTTGGAAAGTCATAACGTTAAAATCCAAACCATAAAAAAAGCAATATCCAAATTCGGCTTATTAAAAAGCTGAATTTGGATATTGTAACTATAAAATCTTAAATTAAATAGCTTCTGTCTTTTTTAAGGTAAAATCAATTGTTAATATTGATTTTAACTATTTGTAATTTAATATAAAAATTAAACAGCAACAGGGGCTTTAATTGCAGGATGTGATTCATAACCTACAATTTCAATATCTTCAAATTTAAAATCGAAAAGATCGGTGATTTCAGGATTGAGTTTTAATTGGCACAGACCCATTGGTTCACGTGTCAGTTGCAACTGCGCTTGTTCGAAATGGTTGGCATACAAATGTGTATCCCCACCGGTCCAAACGAAGTCGCCCACACCAAGACCACAAACTTGTGCAATCATGTGTGTTAACAGGGCATAGCTGGCAATGTTAAACGGCACACCTAGGAAAACGTCAGCACTACGTTGATATAATTGGCAAGATAATTTTCCGTTTTGAACAAAAAATTGAAACAAGGTATGGCATGGTGGCAATGCAACATTACCTGCCTCATTTGGGTTCCAACCAGACACGATTAGACGACGAGAGTTAGGATTGGTTTTGATTTCATTGACCAACCATTTGATTTGGTCAAAACCATCTTGTTCATATAGGCCATCGGCTTTTTTGGTCGCCCCGAAATTACGCCATTGATGACCATAAACAGGACCTAATTCACCGGCAGGACGACCAAAACGAGCAGTTTGTTCTGCTGTAGACCATTCATCCCAAATCGAGACTTTGTTGTCTTGCAAATATTGAACATTGGTATCGCCTTTAAGGAACCACAACAGTTCAATCACGATAGAGCGGAAATGAACTTTCTTGGTGGTCAGTAAAGGGAAACCTTGAGAAAGATCGAAGCGCATCTGATGACCAAATACAGAACGTGTTCCCGTACCCGTACGGTCGCCCTTGTCGCCGCCGTTGTCGAGAATGTGTTGTAAAAGGTCTAAATACTGGCGCATGTCTCTCTCATAATTTGCTAAATTTCTTGTGGCACATATTAGCTTGTTTTGCGTGTGGAAGGAACTGTGATGGGCGCTTGAATATAGTCAGGTTTAAAAAATCCAAAACATACGGTGTTTATTTGGTGATGAGAAAATTTTGCAGGCAACAAGCGCTGGATTTTCTGAGTTGAAGACGTCTATTCATAACAACTACATCAAGCGTTAACGAGACAATATGTCTGTTAAATCAAGCATGAGCTTAGAAGACTTAAACTTTATTGTTTACTTATTAAGCGATGTTCCATTCGCAGCGGTGAAAAAAAATACAGATAAGTTTGATTAAAAAATAAACGTGATTTTTCTCATTATGAAGAGGTGATTTTGAACAACTATTTTTGATTAAAAGTTTGATATCAAAAATAAATCTATTTGAATTAAAAATAGACGGTCGTATTTAATTGTGAAGATTTGTTTAAGAAATCTTAAATTTTTTACATGAAAAAACATGATTTACGCGGTACTATCACCCTCGTTAAAATTTTTGAATGCCTAAATATAGGCGGGAGTGTGGGTTAAAGAATGGCTTATGATCACAATGTAAACTTGAGTGAAGTGCATGCTCCAGTTCAGGCAAATATCATAATTCGTTCTCAGGCGAGTAAAAATACGGGCAAGTCCAATACCACTCAAAAAGCAGCGACTAAAAATGTGGTATCCCGCAATGGTCAGCGTATTGATATCGATCGTTTGACTGGATTTTTACAAGGCATTACCCGTCAAAGCAGTACTCAGAAATGTGCCCGCAGTGTTCGTCTAGCACTTGAGTCCGCTGGGGCACGTTTTAATGGTCATCCCGTTGCCGCAGCAGATTGGGGTAGCACATTACAAAAAATTGGTTATCAAAAAATTAATTTAGCGTTTGATCGACCAAAGAAAGGCGATATTTATATTATCGACCGCAATCAAAGTAGCCGTTATGGTCATATCGCAGCATATTCAGGTAAGGATTGGGTGTCTGATTATCGTCAAGCGGGTTATGCGGTCTATCGAACTCCAAATGTGAAATACAGCTATTACCGCTTAGCGGATTAACAGCCCATGGCTGCAAAAAGGTTAGTCTTCAAACCTTTTTGCACGCTGACTGTAGATCGAGACGATAAATAATCCAATTGCCGCAAAGCCCATACATTGCAGCGCTAAAATCCAGCGTTGCTCATTGGGTAGAAAATAAATTAAGCACACTAAACATAAAATTGGCAAACTAGCCAAACCCCATTTTAATGACGGAGACAGTGTTTTTAGTTTGTCTTGTCTGAGCTTATAAAGCAGATCAATCATCAAACCAATGGCTAAACTTATGCCCGCAAAGCGGGGATCAAGTTGTTTTTGTTCAGCGCATAGAAAAATAAGCACACAGGTACTGATACAAATGAAGAGCTTGATTTGTCGGTTACAGCACTCAGAGTACCAAAACGTCAGCATTTAAACTTTACCTTGGGGTGAAGTTTTCTCGTTTTTATTCAGTAGAGAAATCGGGGAGAGCAGGCAGATCGCCAAAGCCATAAAGCCAATGCCTTGAGCACCCGGAATCAAAATTTCACCCTTATTCATGTTGATAAAAACCAATGCTAACAGCAGTGCAATCGGTATCCAGGTCAATAAACGATAGAGCAAACCTGTTGGGTTTTTTGCTGCAAAATGAATCTTGCAATAACGACAAATCAGGAAAATGACGCCTGTACCCATGAACATTAGAATGGCTTGAAGTGTTAGGGGTTCCATCCAATACAGAACACTGGTCAGTACGACCATCGCAATAAAAAACAAGATTTTTTTAAGTACAGAAACGCTGGGGTTAAACCAAAATTCAAGCATGGATCGATAGTTTAAAAATAAGCTGAATAAACTTTAGCACAGATCAGTTGTCTAATTCAGTCACTTCATGTGCAGTAAATACGTATGAAGGGATAAATTTCAGCGCATAAAAAAGCGAGGCTTAGACCTCGCTTGCTTAAAGACAATTATAAAATATTAATGATTTTTTTGTGGACCCCAGTCATAGATTTTTTTCTGGTAGGCATACCACATCATCCATAGTCCAATCAGAATCATCGGAACTGTCAGGAACTGACCTTTACTCATCCATCCGATGAACAGTTGACCATTGTCCGGCTCACGGAAGAATTCAACGGTGAAGCGTGCGATTCCATATCCGATGAGGAACAAGGCTGAAACGGCATAACGTGGACGAGGTTTTGAACTAAACCACCACAGCACGATAAACAGAATTAAACCTTCACAGAGGGCTTGATAGAGTTGCGACGGATGGCGCACCAACTGAAGTGGATCGGTCGGGAAGATCATGCCGAAAGCAAAATTAGGATCGGTCACTGCACGACCATACAGTTCGCCACCAATAAAGTTACCAATACGACCAAACATCAAGCCTGTCGGAACGCAGGGTGCAATAAAGTCGAGGGTCTGGAACCAGGTCATTTTATATTTCTTGCACCACAGTAACATGGCAATCATGACCCCAAGGAAACCGCCATGGAAGCTCATGCCACCTGTCCAAACTTGGAATAGCCACAGTGGGTTGGCAAGGAATTGATCGAAACCATAAAAGAAGACGTAGCCAAAGCGTCCACCAATCACGACACCCAATGCACCGTAGAAAATCAGGTCAGAGACCATTTCTGCGTTCCAGCCGTCACGTTGTTTTGCACGGTAGGTTGCCAAGCCCCATGCAAATAAAAAGGCCAATAAATACATCAGACCATACCAGTGAACTTGTAGTGGCCCCAGTGATATCGCCACAGGGTCGATATTTGGATATGTCAGCATTGCTGTTCCTTGTCATTATGTTTTGCACAGATTTTAGCTGAATGCGCTGAAAAATGTTGTACATTCAATGTGTAAAGATATTGAGAATTGAATATGTGCATTGTGGCTTTTGCTTGGCAGGTCTTGGATGACATGCCACTCTGCCTGATTTCGAATCGTGATGAGTTTTATCATCGACCGACGACAGGCCTAAAGCAATGGGTAGATAGTCCGATTATTGCAGGGCAGGACTTACAGTCTGGTGGAACATGGATGGGGATAACCGCTCAAGGGCGTTGGGCGATTGTGACCAATTTTCGTGATGGCCGTGATCAGACTACATATCCCACTTCACGCGGCGCTTTGATTCAGCAATTTTTAGAATCAGAGCAAACACCCATTCGGTTTGCGCAAGCACTTGAACAAGTCCAATGTAATTATGCCGGCTTTAATTTATTCGTTGGCGACGCCACTCAAGCCGTTTATATGAGTAATCGCGGTGAAGCGCCACAAGTCTTAGCCAAAGGGGTGTATGTCACGTCTAATGGTTTAATGACTGAACATTGGGAAAAGACCCGACATTTACGTAAACGTTTCACGCAAGAATTTTTGCCGATGCTACAAAGCCAGCAACCACAGGCGGACATAGATGCCGCTGCGTGGGATATTTTGGAAGATGAACGTAAAATCATTCCAGCGCTGTTACCCAATACTGGGATTCAGGCGGAAATGGAACATTTGTTGTCTTCAACCTTTATTCAAAGTCCGGTGTATGGCACACGTTGTTCAAATTTATTGTGTATGCGGGATTCACAGTGGCAATGGCAAGAAAAACAGCAGCAGGGTGAGCAACAAGGACAGATCACACAGATAGAAGTGCATTTAAAGCAATAAAAAAGCCGACGATTCGTCGGCTTATTTTTTAGAGTTTTTTTATGCGGTTTTTTGCGTTGGCTGAGCTTGTTCTACCGCTTCGCCAGCTATCACACCACCATTTTTACGGGTGATGACAACGGTTGCAGAACGTGGGCGTGAGGTCGCTGCAGCATTGGTTTGTGATGCAGGCCAGTGGCTGGTCGGTTCAGCATAGGATGCTGAATCTTCGCCGGGATGTTGCACATTGATAAAAATCGCTTTGTAGTCAGGTGTCATCGTCACACCTGTGATTTCACATTCTTTAGGTCCAGTCAGGAAGCGACGTAAGTTTTCATCATTCAGTTTTGCACCCACAATGGTTTCTTGACCCGATGAGGTCGTAGCTTTTGTGCCATCACCGACTTGACCTGGAAGTGCAGCAAGCATCATACAGTTGGTGGTATCGGTATAAGCACCGTCATCGGTTTGAATCCATAACACACCACGTGGGTCGAACCACATCCCATCAGGTGATGACAAGTCATTATTGTCATTTAGACCAGATAAGTTAATGTTGCTCGCCATTTTTGCTTCAGCACCAAACAGGTAAATATCCCAAGTAAAGCTGAGTGCTGTGGTTGTATCACCATCTTCACGGAAACGGATAATATGACCGTTGACATTGCCTTTACCACCTTCAGGGTCGGTGTAGTTACGAGGGTTGGCAGCATCTAGTGCATGCGTCGTACCACGGTTCGAGTTATTGGTGAGGGTCACATAGACTTCACCATTGTCTGGATGCACAGCGACCCATTCAGGGCGGTCCATTTTGGTAGCACCGACAGCATCTGCGGCAAGACGTGCGAAGGTCAGAACATCTGCTTGTGAGCTAAACGGATACACGCTGTTGCTTTGGTTTAAACCATTGACGTTATAGCTCAATTCAATCCATTGACCTTTGCCGTCGTTGTTAAATTTGGCAACGTATAACTTACCGTTGTTCATGTATTTGTCGCCCGCGGCATAGCCACCGTTGACATCTTTTTTATTCCATTTTTGGTCTGATACAAATTTATAGATGTATTCACCGCGCGAGTCATCGCCCATGTAAAACGCAAGGTTGTCATCTTCACGTAAGCGACTTGCACGGCAGTCTTCATGTGCAAAGCGACCCAGTGCTGTACGTTTTACGGGGTTTTCACGACGGTCAAATGGGTCGATTTCGACAATCCAACCAAAGGTGTTTGGACCATTACGATAATCTTCTGCTGCCTGAGTACCGGTAACATTCGCTGACCAACGGTCATATAAATCTTGTGACTCATTACTTCCAATCGCCGTTTCCCAACCATAGCGTGAGTTTGCACCCGCTTTTAGGCCATAACGGTTGAGTGCCACAATTTCAGCAGGACTACGTTTGGCATCATCTGCTTTCGCACGAGCGAAGTAACCAATGAAGTTTTCTTCTGTCGTCAGGTAAGTGCCCCAAGGGGTATAACCATTACCACAGTTGTTGTGTGTACCACGGGTTTGTTGACCATTGGCTGAAAACTTCGTACTGACTAAGCTTGAGCCTGCAACAGGGCCTTTAAAGTCCATTACGGTCGATGCGGTAATACGACGGTTAAATGGAGAGTTTTGTACCAGTTTAACGGCTTGAGTCTTGCTGTCTTTTTCAATTTGAATCACAGAAACACCGTGTGCATTGACTTCACGGATAACTTCATCTTCAGGGCGACGGTCATCTACTTTGGTTGGGCCTTGTGGGTGTAAGAAGGTTGGATTGATGTATTCATGGTTCATCACCAACAAACCTTGGTCAGACTGTTTGGCATCATAACGTCCAGAGGTGATATTTAAACCAAAGAAGCTCATACCGTCATGGCAGTCACCAGAGCGGAATTGGAAGCTCGGGCCAGAAGGAACATTGTTATCATCCCATGCTGGGTATGCAGGGTTAATCGAGTCACCCATCGCATATAGCACATGCGCTTGATAGCCTTCAGGAACGGTCACGATATCGTCTAAATTCTTTTTCACTGGTGTGAAATTGAATTTGGTCGGTTTTTGATTTGGATCGGTAACTGGTGGTTTGGTATTGCTATTTGAACCTGAGTCATTGTCATCATTACACCCCGTTAATGAAGATGCCAATGCAAGTGCGACGGCACCACTCGCAGTCTTGGTAATCAAGCTACGACGGCTGATGCGCTGTTCTAAAATGTCACGAAAATGAAGGTTATCCGAAGTGTTGTTATCAAGTTCTTGATCTTCGTTATATGGCATGTTTGTCATGAATTTAAATCCTGGCAAAGGTGTGCTGGGTAAAAGTTGATCACATAAAACTATAGATAAAATATGACAATGCTTTGAAGCTAATGTTGCAAACTGATGAAATAGGCGTTTAGATTTCGCTGCATGAAAATTGCAAAACATTAAATGGGCGCATAAAAAAAGAGGCTATCTCAGCCTCTTAGGTGTAAAACTCACCAAAATTGTCGAAACATCAGTCTACTTAAGTTGTAGATGCACGTCGTTTTTCAATCAGCTTGCCAAAGAATAAACCCAGCTCAAAGAGCATCCACATGGGAATGGCCAGCATGATCATCGAAAGCGCATCGGGTGGCGTGGCAAACATGGCGACAAAAAAACAGCCAACGATAATAAAACGACGCTTCTCCACCAAGGTTTGAGTAGACACCACCCCGATCAAAATCAAAATTAATGTGATGATCGGAATTTCAAAGGTCAATCCAAACACCAAAAAAAGCTTTAAGCAAAAACTTAAATAACTATTGATGTCCGTCATCGGGGCGACCGTTTCAGGCGAAACACTCATAAAAAAATGTAGGATGGACGGCAGGGCAACCCAATAGGCAAAGGCAATACCGACATAGAAGAGGACGATGCTGCCGAATAATAAGGGCATCGCTAAATACCGCTCTTTTTCATACAGTGCAGGTTTGATGAAGGCCCAAAGTTGATAAATCACGAAGGGCATCGCGAGCATTAGCGCGACAAAGAAATTCAGCTTAAACGGCGCCATAAACGTGGCGGTCACATCCGTTGCGATCATGGATGAGGTCATCGGCAACTGCGCACGCAGAGGCTCTGACATCAATTGATAGCTTTGATTGGCAAAGGGCAATAAACAAAAGAACAGAATCAAAATGAGTCCTGTAATTTTGATCAAATGCCGACGCAAAATCACCAAATGTTTGGTGATTGGCATTTCTTCCAAATCAGGCACAGTGTTCTGTGAATTATTCAGTGAAAGATCTGTCATACGGCCACCTGATATTCTGCTAATGCATCGGTCGAACTTAATGTAGGAGCTTGGTCTGTTTTAATCTCGTGCTTTTTTTTCATTTGGGGTGTAGCCACGGCAAAGATCGTGCTCTGACCACGTACGATGTACTGATAACGTGGGGATAAATTTTTATTGTCAGGTAGGACGGCTTCTTGTTGTTTTTGCGCAGTCTGTTCTATGGGGTGTTGCGTTTGTTGTAATTCATTCATCTGCGCTTGCATACGCGCTTCGAGCTGTTGAATACGTTGCATTTCTTTTTGCATTTCTTCACGAAGTTCGGACATGCGAAGCTCACGATCAATATCTGTTTGCACGTTACTGATCAGTCGTTTAACTTTCCCGTACCATTTACCTGCAAAGCGGATACCTTCAGGCAGTTTTTCTGGGCCGAGTACGATCAGCGCAATAATGCTGAACACCAGTAATTCGCTAATACCAATATTAAGCATTATGACAACCCCTTAGCTTTGAACTGAGGAATTGGTTTTATTTTGAGCTTCATGCTCTAGCGTGCGAGGCTCATTAAGCTGCGTATTTGCTGCGTCTTCATCACGCATCGATTTTTTGAAATCTTTGACCGCGCCGCCGACATCTTTACCCAAGTTTTTTAGCTTAGAGGTACCAAAGAGTAAAATCACCACAATTGCAAAAATCAGTACATGCCAAATCGATAGTCCAGCCATCTTGTTATCCTCTTGTTGGTTTGCACAACATTTCAGCAGTTGTAGATGACAGTGAAGTGACCAAGATGTTGCAGTTTAAAGACAGCCGCGAAGCTTATGTTCAGTGTTACTATGCATGGATTGAGCAGTGAGGGTGGTGTAGTGGCGTTTCTTCTTCCGATATTGGGTTTTTTAAGTGGCCTCGGATTGGCATCATTATCAGGAACCGCATCGCTCAAATCGATTTTTTCTAGCTTACTTGCACGCTGTTTTATTCCAGCCGTAATCATCTACAACATGGTGTTCTATCAAGCAGGCAGTTTAGCGCTGATGCTCTTTAGCTTTAGTGTTGCCGTGCTGATGTTTTATTTATTTCGCTGGCTGTTAAAAGATAGTTTACGTGCCTTGTGTGTCAGTTATTTGAACTTGGCTTGGCTGGGTTTTCCTTTTGCATTAGCATTGTTCGGCCCTGAAATTAGTGCAGCGATGGTGGCTTTGTATGTCGGTGGTTCTATCTTTGGCAATATGTGGGCTGTTACAGCCGTCAGTTCAGCCCAACTACCATGGTCGAGCGTGATTCAAAAAGTGGCGATGTCACCGCCTGTATTTGCCTTGATGATTGCAGGTGTCTGTCGAATAGTTGGATTACAACATTTAGAAGAACATCAGATCTTAGATTGGCTGTATCAGGCTGCAAAAATTGGAATGAGTTTCACAGGAATGTGTGTCTTAGGCATGTGGCTGCGCCAAACTAAGGTACAGTGGCGTGATCTGATGAACAGTAGTCGTATTTATGCGATGAAACTCACCGTTGGCGCGGTGATCTGTGGTTTGAGTTATGCCTTTCTTCCGATTCCCCAGATCGAGAAATATATTGGGGTGATGTTCATGCTGTTCTGCTTACCCCCTGCAGCCAATATTGTGGCTTTAGAAACGCATTATCAAGGAACAGGCACTTCGGCACGTTATATTGCTTCAGGTACGATTATGAGCTGCATCGTCGTTAGTATATATGGGTTAATTTTGCATCTTTTTTCGCTTTAAAATGAAAAGTGAATTATAGATGCCCGCATAGGGCGACTACTTGAGCTGTTTTCGAATCTGCCAATCACGCACGAGGGCGTATATCATTGCGATACCTATCAGGCCTGGAAATCCAACCTGACCTTGCGACAGATTAAGCATGATCGACAGCACGATCACCACTGCAAAAATAGCGTAAGTGGTACGAAAGCCTGAGGTGAGCGGGTAGGTTAGTTGCGCATGGCAATGAGGGCAGCTTATTTTTTGAAAACCAAGAAATGAGCGTGTTGGGATTTCAGTTGAAGTGTGATGGCAAGCGTTGCATATGATCTGTATCGGTTGAAGTGCCATAATTATTCTATTTTTATTCAGGGATTGGAGTTAATCTTTGGCATTAAGATTAACTCCAATTCAAATTATTTCAAACTTGCTTTAAATAATTTCATCGCCTGACCACGATGGCTGATTTTATTTTTTTCTTCTTTTGATAATTCAGCACTAGAAACGTTTAGTTCAGGCAGCCAAAACAGTGGGTCATAGCCAAAGCCATTTTCACCGCGTGCTGCTTCCATCACTTCACCGCGCCAAATCCCTTGGAAAATTTGTGGGAGTGGGTCTTCTGCATGTTGGACCAAAGCCAAGACACATACAAACATCCCTTCGATGGCTTCACCCTCTTTACGGAGTGGTTTGAGGTCAGCAAGCAACTTGGCATTGTTAGCGGCATCATTGCCATGTTCACCTGCATAGCGCGCAGAGTAAATCCCTGGTGCGCCACCGAGTACAGGAACGCAAATGCCAGAATCATCTGCAATGGCTGGCTTGCCTGAAATTTTCGATGCGTGACGCGCTTTGATAATGGCATTTTCAACAAAGCTTAGACCGTCTTCGATGGCATCTTCAATGTTCAACTGACCTTGTGGAATCACTTCAACAGGAAGATTAAGCTCGGCAAACATTTTTTCAAATTCTGCAATTTTGCCTTTGTTATTACTTGCAAGCACCAAAGTGCCTTGAGATAACCAATCAGTTGAAGCCATGTGAATATTCACCATAAAACAAGATTTGAGGCTATTTTAACAAGATGCTGTGGCTGACAGGCAATAAAAAAGCACCCGAAGGTGCTTTTTAAGATTCAAAAAACTTATTGCGCTTGAATCCATTTGTCTGCACGGTCACGTGCTTGACGAATTTGGTCTTGGCTTAAGTTGGCTGCCAAAGCGGTTTTCTTACCTTCAGACAAGCTAATCACTTTGTTGTCGAGCATGCCATCACGAGTAGAAAGCTCATACCATTGGTATGCACCCATGTAGTTTTTCTTTTGCTCTTCCATCATGGCTAAGTTAAAGCTTGCGCGGTTATCACCACGGCTGGCTGCTTTTTCGAAATATTGACGAGCAAGCGCTTCATCTTTTTTAGTCCCAATGCCATCAGCGAGCATACGACCCACATTGAGCTGAGCTGCAGATAAACCTTGATCGGCAGCAGCTTTGTACCATGCAAAAGCTTGACGTTCATCTTTTGCAACGTCTTTACCTTGTTGATATTTAGTGCCTAAGTAAAACTGAGCACCAGGCTGACCTGCTTTAGCAGCTTTACTTAAGCTGTGAATATCCATAATTGAATATTGTGCAGCTTGGCTAGAAACTGAAGATGATGGAGCAACATAATCCGCATGGGCTTGTATGCTAAAAAGTCCAATCAGTAGCGTCGTGCTTAATAATAATTTTTTCATAGAGCGCTCACTCGATAAATTGCGACTTCACCAAATAGATTTGGGAGACGTTTACTCAGTAAACTATCTTGTTGATCCCCATTCACGGCAAGTCGGTTAATAATCCGGATGTTATTTTCAGCACACAGCGCTTCAAAATCACGGAAAGTACATAAATGAATATTGGGCGTGTTATACCACATATAGGGTAACGCGTCTGAAACAGGCATCATTCCTTTTAATGCAAGGAAAGAACGAGTCTTCCAATGTGCAAAGTTTGGAAAGGTGATAATGGCCTGTTTCCCCACACGCACCATGTCTCTTAAAAGAACGTCTGGTGCATCTACAGCTTGCAAGGCTTGTGCCATAACCACATAGTCAAAAGACTGGTCGGCAAAGCGACTTAAACCTAAGTTCAAGTCCTGTTGGATGATATTTAACCCGCGACTGACCGCAATTGCAATCTTTTCTTGATCAATTTCTAAGCCATATGCACGAATATTGTGCTTTTTGCTCATATGTGCAAGCAGTTCACCGTCACCACACCCTAAATCGAGTACGCTTGAATCTGGTTTAATCCAACGTTCAGCCAGTTGATGATCAATACGCATTAGTTGGTCTCCTTCGGTGTTTCTTGCAGGTGTTTTACACCGCCTAGGAATGCACGTAAGCTTTTCACATATAACGGAATCGGGAACAAGAAAGAGTCATGACCTTGTTCAGCATCAATATCCACATAGCTCACAGGCTTATGATTACTAATTAATGCATCTACAATTTCTTGCGAACGAGCAGGGGTAAAACGCCAGTCCGTTGTAAATGAAACAACTAAAAATTGACACTTGGTTTTAGACATCGCGGTTTTTAATGATTGCTCATATTCACGTGATGGATCGAAATAATCTAAAGCCTTGGTCATGATCAAATAGGTATTGGCATCAAAGTTACGGCTAAATTGCTCACCTTGATAACGCAAATAACTTTCGACTTGGAATTCGACGTCAAAGCCATACATAAATTTACCTGACTTTAAGTCACGGCCAAATTTTTGTTTCATGGCTTCTTCAGAGAGGTAAGTGATATGACCGACCATACGGGCCAAGATCAAACCTCGCTTAGGATAACTATCATTTTCTAAATAGCGACCATCATGGAAATCAGGGTCAGACAAAATCGACTGACGCGCCACTTCGTTAAAGGCAATGTTTTGCGCAGACAGTTTTGGTGTACTGGCAATAATCACGCACTTTTGTAAACGATCTGGATAGTCCACAGACCATTGTAGAGCTTGCATGCCGCCTAAAGAGCCGCCAATCACCGCATACCACTGCTGAATTTCTAAACGATCAGACAACATGGCTTGGGTTTTGACCCAGTCACGGACAGTCACTAATGGGAAATCAGGACCATAAGGGCGATTGTCATTTTCAGGATTTGGAGAGGTCGGTCCAGTAGAACCGCTACAGCCGCCAATATTATTTAATGCTACGACAAAGAATTTTGACGTATCAATGGCTTTGCCTGGTCCAATACATGCGTCCCACCAACCCGGTTTACGGTCATCTTCATGATGATAACCTGCTGCATGATGATGGCCTGACAGTGCATGACAAATCAAAATTGCATTAGATTTGTCTGCATTCAGTTCGCCATAAGTTTCAACCATGAGCTCAAAACGTGGGAGTATGCGATCGCATTCGAGCTCTAACGGCTCTTCAAAAATAAACTTTTGTGGGGTAACTAAGCCCACTGAGTCAGCTGGAAAAGACACAGGAATAATTCGCCTTAAATCTTTAGTATGAATAATAAAAGGATACCACTTGAGGGTATCCTTCTAAAGTCATTTTATTGCTATTTGATATTTATAGCATTGAATTAGACTGCAGCAGCAATCACTTGTTCAGTACTCAAAACACCTTGTTCAATTAAACGGTTAGTGCTGGCAATAATCGCCTCGATAGATGCGGTCACGATGTTGTCATGCACACCTGCGCCGAATGCAGACTTACCTGTACCTTTCACTTGAAGCTCAATCAACGCCAAGGCTTTAGCATGTGCGCCTGAACTGATGCTACGTTCTTCATAGTTCAAGACATCAATCGGTAACTGCAAGGCATTTAAGATAGCAGAGATTGGGCCGTTGCCTTCACCACGTAATTGCTGGATCTCACCGTTCACTTCGACATCAAGCTCAATGACTTGTTTGCCATTTTCATCATGTAAGCGGTAGTTTTTCGCCGCATAATGCGTGTCTTTGGCAGCCACATACGTGTCTTTAAATAAAGACCAGATTGCTTGCGCAGAAATCTCGGTACCGTCTTCATCTGTTTTTTGCTGTACGATTTGCGAGAACTCAATTTGAATACGACGAGGCAACACCACGTTGTAATTTGATTCTAACAAGTACGCAATACCGCCTTTACCAGACTGTGAGTTGACACGAATCACGGCATCATAGTCGCGGCCCAAGTCTTTCGGGTCGATTGGCAAATAAGGCATATCCCACATTTCTTCGTTCTTTTGGAACTCGAAACCTTTTTTAATGGCATCTTGGTGTGAGCCAGAGAACGCGGTGAAGACCAAATCACCAGCATACGGATGACGAGGGTGTACCGGCAAGCCTGTGCATTCTTCAATGATTGAAATGATTTCGTTAATGTTTGAGAAATCTAAGTTTGGCGCAACACCTTGGGTATACATGTTCAATGCAATCGCTGCAACGTCCACGTTACCTGTACGTTCACCGTTACCAAACACACAGCCTTCGACGCGGTCAGCACCAGCCATAATGGCCAACTCAGAAGCGGCAATACCACAGCCACGGTCGTTATGACAGTGCACAGAAATAATCACACCGTCACGGCGTTGAATGTTACGGTGCATCCATTCCACTTGGTCTGCATAGACGTTCGGACCTGAAACTTCAACCGTTGCAGGCAAGTTTAAAATCACTTTGTTCTCTGGAGATGCTTCCCAAATTTCAGTGACCGCATCACAGACATCTTTAGCAACTTCTAATTCTGTTGCAGTAAAACACTCTGGACTGTATTGGAATACAAATTCAGTTTCAGGCTGTTTTGCAGCGTATTCTTTGACTTTCGTTGCGGCATTAATCGCTAATTGTTTTGCACCAGCAACATCAACATTCAACACTTTATTGCGGAAAGTTGGAGAATTTGAGTTGTAGATATGCACGATTGCGCGTTTTGCGCCCTGCAATGATTCAAATGTGCGTTGAATCAGATGATCACGCGCTTGAACCAAAACTTCGATGTACACATCATCAGGAATATGGCCGCCTTCGATCAACAAACGCGTGAAATCGAAGTCGATTTGTGATGCAGAAGGGAAGCCGATTTCAATGTGTTTGAAACCAATTTTCACAAGCATTTGGAACATTTTGAACTTTTGTTCAATGTTCATTGGCTCGAAGATCGCTTGGTTACCGTCACGAAGGTCGGTACTCATCCAGATCGGCGCTTTATTGATTTCGTTATTTGGCCATTGACGGTCTGGTAAGTCTACACGTTGGTACATGCGACGGTATTTTTTGCTTGGATCTGCCAACATCATGTGAAAACTCCTTATAGCACCGTGGATAAATGTCGTGGATAAACGGCAAGGTACTACTTATATAGATTGTGTCTATTCTAGCAATTTACAAGTTTAATTTCGGAGTCTTTAGCCGAAAGTCGAAATAAATCTGTAAAGATTCACATGACTTAGCTTTACCGTAAGCTCGTAAATGTATAACTAAATATTAGTCCATATATTCCGGAAATAATTTCCTATTTTTGCGTCAAGATGCCATTACTGGAAAATATTTTTCTATAAAATTAGCTTTTTTGAAAAATATAATCTTTATTAATCTCATCGACGGTGGCTGTTCCCATCAATGCCATCGTAATCTCAAATTCTTCTTTCAGTATTTTGAGTACATGTGCAACGCCTAAAGCGCCCGCAGTCGCTAAACCATAAATGCAGGGACGTCCGACTAATACGGCAGACGCACCCAAGGCTATCGCTTTAAACACATCTGAACCACGACGAATACCACCATCATATAAAACTGGGAAATCCTGAGGCACAACATTTTTAATCAGTTCTAAGGCGGTGAGAGGGGGAATGCAACCATCCAGTACGCGCCCACCATGATTCGACACAATAATGCCTTGTACACCGTGTTGCAGGGCAAGTTCAGCATCATGTGGACTAACAATGCCCTTTAAAATAATTGGTAATGAGGTTTTTTGACTCAGCCAAAGGATATCCGCCCATGTCGGTGCGATTTTCATCAGACCGTTAAATACGGGATGGTCGCCATCATTGAGCTCAGGCAATGGGATATGTGCAGGGGTATGTGGATGCTGCATGCCTTCAGGCAAATGAAAAAACACTCGACGTTCACGGTCACGAATCCCTGTATGCGGGGAATCAATGGTGACTACAATCGCTGTGTAAGCATGTTCTTCTGCCATCTTGACCAGTGATAATGACTTTTCGCGCTCACCTTGCCAATACAATTGGAACCATTTGTAAGGATTGTCCTGCTTTAACTCACGCATATCTGTATTGGTAAACGTGCTGAGGATCATATTGCTGCCAAGGACTTCGGCGGCGAGGGCTGTTGCAGCTTCAGCATCAGGATGAAATTGTTGTTGATGACCTATCGGGGCTACAAAAATAGGATGTGGGAAACGTTGCCCTAAGATTTCGATTTGGGTATGACCTTGGGTTAGATCTTTCAGCATACGTGGTAGCAGTTGTATCTGTTCAAACTGAGACAAATTGCCACGGACACTGTGTTCATCCATCGAGCCGCCTTGCAAGTACTGCCATACCATGTTGGAAAGGTGTTTTTCAGCCTCGACTTCATAATCTGCAATCGTTTGCAAATGAGCTGGAATCTGAGTGAGTGGCGCTAAAATGTTGTGATCAGTCATTGTCAGTTTGTCCATGTCTATTGACCTTAAGCTTTAAATTTCGGCCCATTTGCGGATAAGGTTGTGATACAGACTAGTCAACTTGACGACTTCACTATGTGCATCACCCAATTGCATACGCAAATTTTGAATGCTTTGATCGAGATTAAATAACATGTGACGCTCAGCATCTTCACGGATCATACTTTGCAACCAAAAAAATGACGCAATACGACAGCCTGCATACACAGGAGTAACTTCATGAACACTGGTAGATGGATACAAAATCAAATCTCCGGCAGGCAATTTCACTTCGTGGTAGCCATAGGTATCTTCTACCACAAGTTCACCACCCTCATATTCTTCGGGTTCACTTAGAAAAATCGTGCAGGACAAATCGGTACGAATTTTTTGATTGCTGTCAGGCATCCAGCGAATGGCATTGTCGACATGGAAACCAAACGTTTCACCATTTTCATAGCGGTTAAAATAGGGCGGCAAAATATTGAGGGGGAGAGCCGCTGATGTAAAAAGCGCGTGTTGTGACAATTCATGCAGAATAATGTCACCTAAATGCTGTGTTAATGGATGGTCTATATCTAGCTGTTGGTTGTTTTTTACATTTTTAGACAGTGAGCCCGTAGTTTTTTGACCATTAATCCATTCTACTTTTTGCATTTCTGTGCGGAAGTAGTTGACCTGTTCTTTACTCAATACATTTGGGATATGGTGAATCACGGCCTAACCCTTTGGAACTGTAATATTAATGTTTTGATCATATACAAAAATAGCCTCGAAGCGAGGCTATTTGAGTCAATACTATAAATTATTTATGGTATTTATTTTTTCTTAGTATTTGAAGTTTACAGACAGAACTGCGCTGCGACCTTCTGCTTCAGTGGCATAGTGAGATGCGTAGGCTTTAGTGAAATAACGTTTGTCAGAAAGGTTATTTACATTCAACTGTAAATCCACATTTTTGTTAACAGTATAACGCGCCATAGCATCGTAGCGTACATAAGATGGAGCCCATTTGATGTTTGCAACATCACCATAAACTTTGTCTGAATATACTGCACCACCACCCAAAGTTAATTGCGGCAATATCTTATAGGTAGTCCATAATGTTGCTGCTTGTTTAGGTACATTAGGCATTTGGTTGCCATTATAAATGGAATTATCTGTACAAGTTGCTGTTGAACCTGAACCACGGCATGATTTACCATTTTTTGTTAATTCACTATTAAGATAAGTATAACCTGCCGAAATATCCCATTTATCGGTAATTTGACCATTTAATCCTAATTCAACACCATCAACTTTACTTTCACCTACATTCGCATAAGTTGTTGGGTCAAGTTGTACACGAGTATTTTGTTTTTCAGTACGGAAGATCGCTGCTGTTAAATTCAAACGATCATTTAACAAGTCCCATTTAGTACCCAACTCGTAAGTTTGTGCTTCTTCAGGATCGATCATTTGGTTATTAGCATTTATGGTTTCGCTGTTATCTCCCCAACCAGCATTTAAGCCAACAGGACTGGCAGAGGTAGCATAACTTGCATAAATTGAACCATTTTCAACAGGTTTAAAGGTTATACCTGATTGATATGTAAAGAAGTCTGAATCATTGTTAGCTGTATATGCAGCAGCTGAAGATGTAGCACGAAAGTTTTGTGCAGCTTCAAACTTGTCCCAGCGCACACCAAGATCAAGTAACCATTGTGGTGTGATTTCAATACTATCTAATAAATATACAGAAGTGCTTTCAACCGTGGCATCAAAGTCTTGGCGGGCTTCTAGACGATCTAAAAATGGTTTTTGAGTTGGATTGTTTAGAGAAGTACACCAATTGCTTGAGAGGTCTTTACAGTCGCTGTAAAACCCCGTTGAGGAAACTTTGCCATCTTTACTGTTAATGATGTTATAACCACCTTTGTCAGTTTCTTGCTTGCTATATTCAGCACCGACATTAAAACTGTGATTAATGGCACCTGTAGCGAATTTACCTGTCAATGCTAATTGATTTGTAAAGGTATCGCTATCTGTGATGGCAGAGTTTTGACGATGCCATACTTTGCCATTGGCTACATTGCCTTTGGAGTCATCAGGGTTTGTCCAAACATAATCATTTTTAGATTTGCTGTACATTGCAGTGTTTGTGAGGGTTAAGTTGTCAGTTAAATCATGTTCTAACTTGATTGTTCCTGCTTGGTTTTCTTGTTTTTGGAAGTCACGATCTTTCCAACCATAATAAACGCCTTGTTTTACTTCCGCAGGTTTACCCTGTGGTTTACTTAAACCAGCATCCCAATATGGAACACCTGAATCTGGAGTGTCATCCGATTTTAAATAGTAATAACTTAAAGTTGCACGAGTAGGGGTGTCTAAGCCAAAAGTAATACTAGGGGCAATACCTGCACGTTTGTATTCAGCACCGTCAGCTTGACCTGCTTTCTCATTCATGTGTCCCATAACGGCAACACGTGCAGCAATCCCATTGCCAAAATCTTTATTGCCATCTAGTGTTACACGTGCATAAGCATCTGTACCGCCAGCAACAGTACCTTCTAAGTGGTCGCCTTTTTTAGCCACTTTAGAAATCATGTTGATGCTACCGCCAACAGTACCTGCACCACCCATAGCAGAAGCAGAACCTTTGGTGACTTCAACTTGTTCTATGGCAAACATTTCACGGTTTTGTGAGGTTGAATTACGAATACCATCTAAATACATTGAGCTTTCAGAGTTATAACCACGAATAAATGGACGGTCGCCATTTGGATTGCCACCTTCACCAGCACCGAGGGTAATTCCAGGTACTGTACGTAAAGCATCACTTAAAGTTGTGACTTGCGTGTCTTCAATCAGTTGCTTAGAAATCACTGATACTGATTTTGGTGTATCAAGAAGGGGAGCAACAAATTTAGCATTCGCAGATTTATCAACTTTTAAGCTTGGTGCTTTTTCAGCAGCAACTTCTTGGTTAATCGTTGGAAGTTGAGTAACTTGCTCTTGTGCGATTGCATTAACGGCAATAACAGAAAGAGAAGAAGCAATTGCTGAAGAAACAATTTTCTTACGTGTTTTAATGAAGGCCATTTCGAACCCGATTTGGAATAGTGAATTTGTATGCGAATAATAATGATTCTTATTTTTTCTTACATCTTTATGTAATTGTAAATGGCGATAAATAATCGTATCGTGATAGCCCTATTTAATGTAATGATATAACAAGTATTAATTAAGACCATGTTTTTATTGGTTATTGATAAAATGTATTGTTTCTTTATGTTTAATTGAGATTATAAATATAGACATGATTGTGAATTAAATAAGAATAAATCGTAAAGTGTTGATGCAAAAAAACCTGCCGAAGCAGGTTTTTTAGTTTTGTCTTTTATAAGTACTAAAAGTTAGAAATCATAAGAAATGGATAACCAGTAGTTGCGACCAGCTAAGTAAGTTCCAGCCATTGAAGAACCTATTGTCATGTAGTCATAGTACGATGCCTCTACATTTTGGCTATTGATATAAGTTCCATTGCTTGTGAAGTCTTTATCTAATAAGTTATTTACAGAACCATTAATACGAATATTGTCGTTAAGGTTATAACTTGTACCGAGGTTAAATAAATTATACCCCTTCAACTTATTGCCAGTTGCAGCATAAATGATGCCAGCATCACCAGCAGTTTGGACTGTACTATAACGTTTACGATCAGATTTATACTCATGCTGTAACCAAACATCGAGTGAAGGATTAATATGCCAAGTAGATGTCATATTAAAAGCATTTTTGGGTACGTTATTTAGGTACGAGCCTTTATTTTCACCTTTTGTGATCTCACTTTCCATATAGGTATATGCAGCTTTAATATCCCATTCAGGGATAATGCTGTATTTCAAGCTAACTTCAACGCCCTTAGTTTCTGCTTCATTGGCATTAATACTTTGTGAAAAACTATCTTGAGTAATATGGGAACCATAGCTGACACAACCTGCTTGGTTTGGATTTGTTTCAGAGTAACAGTTCCAAAGGTCAGCTCCATCAGTTATCAGGTCTTCAATTTTATTAAAGAATGCCGTTGTCGTTAAGTCAAAGCTACCTTTGTTGTAATTAAAGCCTAATTCATAGTTAGTGGATTCTTCAGGTTTAAGATTAGGAGAGCCGACACCAAAAGTTGCACCTTGACCACTAACACTAATCACGCCATTGTGTAATGCTTTTGCAGAAGGTGCTTTGTAACCCGTACTTACACCACCTTTCAGTGTTAGATTTTCATTAGTATTCCAAACTAAATATGCTCGTGGGCTGAAGTGACCACCAAAACCTGAATGATCTTCATAACGTCCACCTAAAGTTAAAGCAACTGAATCTAAAAGGCGCCATTCATCTTCAGCGTAGAAAGATAATGAGTCTTTTTTGAATTTTGAACCCACGCCCGCAATATCGTCAGCAATTTCTGCTTCTTTATATTCGGCACCTACTGTGATTTTATGATCTGCAATAGGCATGACGATATGTGTATCAGCAACAAAGTCAGTGTTTTCTAATGTACGATCTGTACCTGCAAATGCATTTAATGGGAATGTGTTTCGTGGAATAGTCCGGCCTACGGTTTCAGTAGTTGTATGGCTTACGTAAGATGACCATTTACCAAAATTATAGTTACCCTCATGTCCAGCAGAAATTTGATCACGGTTAAATTCTAGTTCGTCTTTATAACCATTAGCACGGCTCGGTGTGTCTTGAGTGCCCAGTCGATTATCATCATTTTTATAGTTTTGACTTGAATGGAAGCCATCTAACCAAAAACTATTTTTATCATCTAAGTTAAAGGATAATTTACCACCAAAATCAAAATTATCTGCTTCACTTGGGCGTGGGTCACGGCCAGATGTACCTGGAATACGTTCAGATTTTTGACGGTCTAAATAAGAACCGCGTAGCTGCATCCCTAATCGTTCGCTTATAAGAGGGCCATTTAAAACAAAACTGGTTTTTGCTGAGTCGGCTTCCCCATTATGTTCCATGAGGTTACCACTCACAGTAACATTACCAGTCCATGTATCAGACACTTTTTTAGTAATAATGTTGATTACACCACCCATTGCTTCTGAGCCATAGCGAGTAGCCATAGGACCACGAATGACCTCAATACGCTCAATTGCAGCAAGGGGTGGTAAGTAACCATTTGATGATTCACCGAAACCATTTGGAGTTACGTCAGAAGATGTTGTTTGGCGACGTCCATCAATTAAAACCAAACTATAGTCATTACCTAGACCACGCATTTTTACGTTTAAGCCGGATGTTTTACCAATACCGTCACGAATATCAATGCCCGGAATGTCAGCTAGTAAATCTGCAATGCTAGAAGCATTTTTCTTTTCTATGTCTGCTTTTGTAACAACACTGATTGAAGCAGGAGCATTCTTGATCTTTTGTTCAAAGCCCGCTGCAGAAACAACAATGGTTTCCATCTGTTGAGCTTGAGATTCAGTCGTTTCAGCATGTGCGAAACTCGTAGTAGTTACAATTGCCCCAAATAAAGCAGCGGAAAGAGGGTTGAGATTAAATTTACTCATAAAAGAATTCCAAATATGGACAAGATAAATATATGAAAATAAATTAAAAAAATATCATTAAGAATAATAGTGAGAAAGTTTCTCATTTTCAATGGTGAATTAAAAAATAATCAATATTTCTTCGAAAAAAGCTGAAAAATTCTAAAAATAAGAAGGGCATCCATGCCTGAATTTATAGTGTTATAATCCATTTTTGTATATCTTTAATTGTTGTCATATAATGTGGCACTTTTTTTTAAAACTGTTTTAACTAACAAATTATCGAGGAAGCCATGCAAGTAACTTCTGAAGCGGTTTCGGGCGTTGCCCGTCGTTTAAATGTATCTGTACCGACGAGCCGTATTAACGAGCAGTTTGAAGCTCGCTTGAAACGCACTGCCAAAACTGTGAAGATCAACGGCTTCCGTCCAGGTAAAGTACCTGTAAACGTTGTTCGTCGTGAATACGGTGCTGGTATCTATCAAGAAGTTGTAAACGACATCATTCGTGACACAGTATTCGAAGCGATCCAACAAGAAAAAATCAATGCTGTTGGTATGCCAAACATTGAAAAAACTGAAATGAAAGATGATGCTTTAGTTTATGAAGCAACTGTAGAAGTTTATCCAGAAGTTGAAGTTAAGTTCGAAGGTCTAGAAGTTGAACGTAAAACAACTTCAGTTGACGACAAAGACGTTGAGAAGATGATTGAAAATCTTCAAAAACAACGCGCTTCATGGGTTGAAACTAAAGGCATGGCTAAAAAAGACATGCAAGTAACTTTCGACTTTGAAGGTACTGTTGATGGCGAGAAGTTTGAAGGCGGCGCTGCTGAAGACTTTAAACTCGTACTTGGTTCTGGTCGTATGATCCCTGGCTTCGAAGACGGTATCGTTGGTATGAAGAAAGGCGAAGAGAAAGTTATCGATGTAACTTTCCCTGAAGACTACCAAGCTGAAAACCTTGCTGGTAAAGCTGCTCAATTCAAAATCACTGTTAAGCTTGTTGAAAAACAAAAACTTCCAGAAGTTGATGCTGAATTCTTAAAAATCTTCGGTCTAACTGAAGAAGAAGGCGTTGAAAAACTGAAAGCTGACGTGCGTAAAAACATGGAACGTGAAGTGAAAAACGGTCTTCGTAACCAAGTGAAAGGTGCAACTTTTGATGCGCTTGTAGCTGCAAACGAAGTAGAACTTCCAGAAGCAATGGTTGCTCAAGAAATTGACCGTCAACGTCAACAAATGATCCAACAATTCACTCAACAGTTTGGTGCTCAAGGCGCTAAAGCGTTTGATTCAAGCATGCTTCCAGATGACCTATTCAAAGAGCAAGCTGAAAAATCAGTTAAACTTGGCGTATTAGTCAGCAAAGTATTAGCTGATGCTAAAATTGAAGTTGATGCTGCACGTGTTGATGCTTACATCGAAGACATGGCTTCTTCTTACGAAGATCCTAAAGAAGTAATTGAATACTTCAACAACGATAAACAGCAACGTGCTCAAATCGAAGCTGTTATTCTAGAAGACCAAGTTGTAGATCACATCTTAGCTTCTGCTAAAGTAACTGATACAACTGTGAGCTATGAAGACTTATTGAAAGAGCAACAAGCTCGTCAACAAGGCTAATTTCTAGCTTTCAAAAAAAGGCGCATTAAGCGCCTTTTTTTATCGAAATTTGCCCCCAAATAAGTTGTCCTGATTTCACAATGCTTATGAAAAAAATATCTGTTATTTAATTGGGAATCTTTTGCAATTTCGACAAATATCCCTCATATTGTGAATTATGGGTTGAGTCAGAAAAATTTAGGAATAAATAACGTATGTATGTTCCAACAATTGAAAACGCACTAGTGCCAATGGTGGTAGAACAGTCATCTCGTGGCGAGCGTTCTTTTGATATTTATTCACGCCTTTTGCGTGAACGTGTGATTTTTTTAACCGGTGAAGTTGAAGACAACATGGCAAATTTGATTGTTGCCCAAATGTTGTTCTTAGAAGCAGAAAACCCAGATAAAGATATTCATTTATATATCAACTCACCAGGCGGTTCGGTTACTGCGGGTATGGCGATTTACGATACCATGCAATTTATTAAACCTGATGTTGTGACTTACTGCATGGGGCAAGCAGCATCGATGGGTGCATTCCTGCTTAATGCCGGTGCTAAAGGCAAACGTTACTGTCTTGAAAATGCCCGTGTCATGATTCACCAACCACTCGGTGGTTTCCGTGGTCAGGCATCTGACATTGAAATTCATGCACGTGAAATTCTATTCATTAAAGAACGTTTAAATCGTTTAATGGCAGAGCATAGTGGTCAAGACTACGAAACTGTTGCTCGAGATACTGACCGTGACAACTTTATGACAGCGCAAGCTGCGAAAGAATACGGTCTTGTGGACGAAGTTTTATCTAAACGCCCATAAGTTTTAAAGAATTAATTATTGGAGTGAATATGTCCGAACATCCTCAAGGACAAAAGCATTGTTCATTTTGCGGTAAAACGCAGTCTGAAGTCGGGAAACTGATTGCAGGTGAGGACGCGTACATCTGTAATGAGTGTGTGGACGTATGTCTTGACCTAGTTCAGACCAGTCAGCAAGTTGAATCAAATGACTGGGCAACTCGTCCTTTACCAAAACCGCATGAAATCCGTGCTGCGCTTGACCAATATGTGATTGGGCAAGATGTTGCGAAAAAGACCCTCTCTGTTGCGGTATACAACCACTATAAACGCCTAAAAGTTGGCACCAGTGGTAAAAAACCAGAAGACGGAGTAGAGATTTCGAAAAGTAACATTATGTTGGTTGGACCAACAGGTTCAGGTAAAACACTGCTTGCTCAGACACTTGCGCGTCTTTTAGATGTGCCATTTGCGATGGCAGATGCAACGACTTTAACTGAAGCAGGTTATGTGGGTGAAGACGTTGAGAACATTGTTCAAAAACTCCTTCAAAAAGCCGATTACGATGTAGAAAAAGCACAAAAAGGCATTATCTATATCGATGAAATCGACAAAATTACCCGCAAGTCTGAAAACCCATCGATTACTCGTGATGTATCGGGTGAGGGTGTTCAGCAAGCGTTATTGAAAATGATCGAAGGTACGGTTGCGTCGATTCCGCCTCAAGGTGGTCGTAAGCATCCGCAGCAAGAATTTATTCAAATTGATACTTCAAATATCCTGTTTATCTGTGGTGGCGCATTCTCTGGTCTAGAGAAAATCGTACAGCAGCGTCAGGAAAAAGGAGGTATTGGCTTTACAGCTGAAGTGCGTAAGAAAGATGAAACTAAAAAATTATCTGACTTATTCCGCCAAGTTGAAGCGACAGATTTGGTTAAATTCGGTCTGATTCCTGAATTTATTGGTCGTTTGCCAGTCATTGCTACCTTGGAAGAACTCGACGAAGAAGCATTGATGCAGATTCTGACAGAACCAAAAAATGCATTGACACGTCAGTACCAATATTTATTTGAAATGGAAAATGTTGACCTTGTATTTGAAGACTCAGCATTGCGTGCCGTGGCTAAAAAAGCCCTTGACCGTAATACAGGTGCACGTGGTCTACGTTCGATTTTAGAAAATTCATTGCTTGAAACGATGTATGATCTACCAAGTCGTTCAGATGTGGGTACGGTTGTCGTCAATGAAGCGGTGATTAATGGTGAAGCGGAACCTGAATTTAAATCAGAACGTCAACCAAAGAAAACTGAAGAAGCTGCACCGAAGTCAGATTTAAAAGTTGTGAACTCTAAATCTGCTTAAGCGCTATTCGTCTGAAACGTGTGTAAATCCAAGATTTGCACACGTTTTTTATTTCCAAAAATAAAAGCAGAATGTTAATCTCAGCAGGATGGCGTGGATGCCTGAATGTAAAAAACTGAAAACAAAAGTGTAAAAATAAAAAAAGACGCAGTGAGGGATAATCATGCGTGGAGTTGCAATTCTACTTTTAAGCAGTGTAGCGCTGCTGGGTTGTCATGGAAAATCAGCCATTGAGCAAACGTCATTGGCTTCGACATTAAAGCCTGTGGATCCTGAAAGTACACCGGGTCATATTGAGCAATATCGATTGGGTATGTTTACCATTGGTGGTTGGGTCAATCAGAAACAAGGCCGACATTTTCAAGAAGTGAAAGCTCAGCATGACCAAGCAGCGATTGTGTATTTATATCGTCCAGACAGTAAGTGGAACCGCCAAGAAATTGTGGCCAGTAGCTTATTTCTGAACAGTGAGCGTATTCCAAGTTTATTGAATAATCATTATTACTGGGTGGAGTTACCGGCAGGGAATTACCGCTTATCGTCCAGTCGCCCTTTGGGGGTGAATCATTTTCAAAAGCCTAAATATTTAGACTTTGATGTTGAAGCAGGTCAAACTTACTTCATTAAATATGATGAAGAGAATTTATCCAGTAAAAGAACGGTTTCAGGGCCATTGCTGCTCATGCCTGAAAAAATTGGTCGAAATGAAATCGCATTTACAGAGTTGAAATCCAACAGTTTTAACTTTGTGGCAGAAGATCAAAACACTGGAAAAGTGCGGAAAAGTGCGCAGAAGTTGAAGGCACCTCATTATGATCCTGCGGAAGATGTGCAGTTGACCAAGCCTTTTAAACTGTGGAATCCATTAACTTGGTAGAATCTAAACAGTGACAATAAAAAAGCACCCGATGGGGGTGCTTTTTTAGATCTTGAATGTGGTGAAATTAGTTCGCAGCAGCATCAACTACTGGGATTTTACCAATTTTTGCTTGCCAGATTTTTGGTGCAGTCGCGTGTACAGAAGTACCATTTACGTCAACAGCTACAGATACAGGCATGTCTTTTACAACAAATTTGTAGATCGCTTCCATACCTAAGTCAGCAAATGCTACAACTTCAGCTTCACGGATAGCCTTCGATACTAAGTAAGCAGCACCACCGACAGCCATGAGGTAAGTTGCTTTGTTGTCTTTGATTGCTTCAACAGCAGCAGGACCACGATCAGCTTTACCAATCATACCGAACATGCCAGTTGCTTCAAGCACTTGACGTGTGAACTTATCCATACGTGTTGCAGTTGTTGGGCCAGCAGGACCAACGACTTCGTCACCGACTGGATCAACAGGGCCAACGTAGTAAATAAATTTACCTTTTAGGTCAACTGGAAGTTCTTCACCTTTGTTTAACATGTCAACCATACGTTTGTGCGCAGCGTCACGACCTGTATAGATTGTACCGTTAAGAAGTAGTGTGTCACCTGGTTGCCAAGAGTTCATTTCTTCTTGAGTGATGTTATCTAAGTCAACACGTTTAGACGTTGATGAATCCCAAGTCACTGCAGGGTAGTCTTCAAGGCTAGGCGCTTGAATATGCGCTACACCTGAACCGTCTAATTGGAAATGCGCATGACGAGTTGCAGCACAGTTTGGAATCATACCTACTGGTTTACCCGCAGCGTGACATGGGTAGTCTTTGATTTTGATATCAAGAACAGTCGTTAAACCGCCAAGACCTTGAGCACCAATACCTAAAGCATTTACTTTTTCGAAGATTTCGATACGAAGTTCTTCGATTTGGTTTTGTGGGCCACGACGAAGTAATTCGTCCATGTTGATTTCTTCCATCAATGCTTCTTTAGCAAGCATCATGGCTTTTTCAGCAGTACCACCAATACCGATACCGAGCATACCAGGAGGACACCAACCTGCACCCATTGTTGGAACAGTTTTAAGTACCCAATCTACGATAGAGTCAGAAGGGTTAAGCATTGCAAGCTTAGATTTATTTTCTGAACCACCACCTTTAGCAGCAACAGTAATATCAACTTTATTACCCGGAACGAGTTTGTAGTGAATTACAGCAGGGGTGTTGTCTTTGGTATTTTTACGACCAAAAGCAGGATCAGCTAATACTGATGCACGAAGAATGTTTGAGTTTTCAAGATAACCTTGACGTACACCTTCGTTGATTGCATCGTCTAGGCTCATGGTTAAATCAAATTTAACGTCTAAGCCCACTTCAAGAAATACGTTCACAATACCCGTATCTTGACAGATAGGACGATGGCCTTCTGCACACATACGAGAGTTAATTAAAATTTGTGCAATCGCGTCTTTTGCGGCTTTGTTTTCTTCACGGTCATACGCACGGCTCATCGCTTGGATGAAGTCCTGTGGGTGATAGTAAGAAATGAACTGAAGCGCATCTTTTACCGATGTGATCAAGTCATCTTGCTTGATAATAGTTGTCATACAAATATCTCTTGAGCGGGCTGATAGCTAGCGGGCTAAATTATAAGACAAAAATACAGTTGTGTGGGTATTTCGCTTAATCTTTGGCCGAAAGTTTAATAGGCTTAAACAGCGCCATATTTAACTGTCATAAATGGCCTGAAAATGACATTTTAACTGTCATATTTCATGAAATATTTGTCACATAACTAGAGGAGGAGATATGTTTTAATTTTTAAGATATTGAAAATAAACAATATTTATTATTTTTGAAAATTTTATATTTGTCATATAACTGTCATATAACTTTTACATAATGACGTCATCAAAGTTAGAGTGTGAATTATATGGTTACTCCAGTGTTGTCAGTTATTGGTTTTTCTCTATTTATCGCAGCAACTTGGTTCTACGGTCAACAAGAAGATCAAGCCTAAAGCTTTATCTTCTTTTTTTGCTTTAAATTTTATAAAAATAATATTCTTCTTCAAATCTTCAAATCTTCAAATCTTCAAATCTTCAAATCTTCAAATCTTCAAATCTTCAAATCTTCAAATCTTCAAATCTTCAAATCTTCAAATCTTCAAATCTTCAAATCTTCAAATCTTTAGTTTCAATGATCAATTTTGTGTAAAAGTGCTTTAAAATTGAGTCTAAACGCGACAACATTTGATTATTTAACATATTGCCAAACATCAGGATCTTCATAATTTTCATCGATATGGTAGCCTTGTACTATAACTTCTTTTTCATCAATTTCTCTTGATTTTTTATTTCTTATCAGCTCATTTGTAAATGCTTGTTCTAACTCTTTTGACGTCATTTTGTAAGTATCAATATTATTCTCTGAATCATCCATTGAATTTCTTTCATCATAACGAATCGTATTGAAAGCATAACGAACCATATATTGTTCTTTACCATCTTCAGTTTTTTGAGTTTGTTTTATACTCAGATCCAAAAGGATACCATTGGCATATAATCGGTAGCCAATAGAGTTCCCTCCAACTGTATTGATTATTTTTTTCCATTCTTCATAATTAAAGATATAAGTCGGGTCAATGACATCACCTGATTTCATTAGATATCGAATATTATCTTCCTTTGCTATTCGTGCAGAAAAACGATAGAAATAATTTTTCCATTCGGCCTGATTTATACGTTTCATTAAGTCAACATAAGCTTGGTGGGCTTGTTCAGGACGTACAAATTCTTCTTTGTTTAGCCCTGCATTAACATCAAGCCCTTGTATTCCATCCTCATTATTAAACGATGTTCCTAGAACTGAAAATACATGATCTATCACTAAGCTATTCTCACCATTTTCAACTTTAATCTGACCTAAGTTGGGCGGTGTAAAATCTAACTCTTTAAAACTTGCTCCAGATGGATGACTATCGGGATGCCCAAGATTATGTTGAGAAAAATCTTTAAATCCTTGTTTGCCTAAATGTAAACTAAAACGCAGTTGATTCATGACATTATTCTCTGTATTTTTTGCACTAGGTTGACAAGCTGAAAGGAGATAACCCACCATAAAAATAACAATGCAGTAATTAAATTTTTCCATCATTACTATCCTTTCCAACTGTAAAATTAGCTTTGCTATCGCCCCATTTCGCAATAATTTTTAGTTCTTCTTCTAAAAAGTATCTTCCTTTATCACTTTGCATTAAACGATGATATTTTTCTGCTGCTTTTTTAATCCATTCCATACGGCTATCATAATTGGCGACTTTAGTGTTTGATAATGGTTCGCTGTATACTGTTTCTGGTACCTTATCGAGTACACCGGCGTGTCGCCCCTGATATTCTCTTTCCATGTTTTTGATATTATAAGAACTCGGCAGAATACTTTTCAATTTTGGTAGATATTCAAAAGCACTTTTAATTTCTAAAGTGCTTTTAAGTTTTTAATTATGGGTAAACAATTTGACCAAGGAACGTTTATAACTTCTTCTTTAATATGAGTAAATTTGGAAACATCACGTTGAGTTCGGCATTGATTAAAAGAGGATGAAGACATGCTCAAAGCATAATGCCAAGGTGCAATATCCATAAATAGCCATAAGTTACCTTTTGCAAAAGTATGTACAGGATCACGAATTACCCCTAGTGGAATCCATTTATATCCCCATGCAGTTAAACCATGTTTAACAATGGCAGCTAAGATTTTTTGAAGCAAATGCACCTAAGCCCATCCAATAGTAACGACCAACTAAATCCTTGTTTCCATGTTTTTCTTTTTCTAGATAAATATTGGCATAAACTGAAGCAAGACGTCACGCCCTAGCTTCATATCCAGGCTCTAATTTATGTAAATTTTTCCTTTTATTTTTTAAATTAGATATGTGTATCAGAGCTTTGATTTCTTTTTTTAAGCGAAGAATGAATATATTATTGGTCATGTACCAAATACTCAAAATTCAGCCATAGAATTTAAAAGAAATTTCCACTAATTCTGAGCCATTTTTAATATAATGGAAGTTATATAAAACAAAAAACCACCCAATCTTTCGAAAGGGTGGTTTAGAACTCGAAACTAAAATTAAGCTTCTTGCTGTTCAGACTGAATTGCCGTTAATGCAATGGTAAACACGATGTCATCGACCAATGCGCCACGAGACAAGTCATTTACAGGCTTGTTTAAACCTTGCAGCATTGGGCCAACACTGACTACATTTGCAGAACGTTGAACTGCTTTATAGGTTGTATTACCTGTATTTAAGTCAGGGAAAATAAACACATTGGCACGACCAGCCACTTTAGAGTCAGGTGCTTTAGAGCGTCCCACACTTTCCACCGATGCAGCATCGTATTGAAGCGGGCCATCAATCAGTAAGTCTGGGCGGCGTTCTTTGGCAATACGTGTTGCTTCAGCCACTTTTTCGACATCTGCACCTGCACCAGAAGTACCTGTTGAATACGAAATCATTGCGATACGTGGGTCAATACCAAAAGCTTTTGCTGAATCTGCAGATTGAATCGCAATCTCTGCAAGCTGTTCTGCATTCGGATCTGGATTAATGGCACAGTCACCGTACACATAGACTTCATCTGGTAGCAGCATAAAGAACACAGAAGAAACCAATGAATAATCAGGTGCAGTCTTAATCAATTGGAATGCTGGACGCACTGTATTCGCCGTAGTATGTACTGCACCAGATACAAGGCCATCCACTTGATCGAGTGCAAGCATCATGGTGCCTAAAACCACGGTGTCTTGTAGCTGTTCGCGTGCTTGTAGATCATTGAGTTTGCCTTTGCGCAGCTCAACCATTTTAGGCACATAGTTTTCACGAATCAGATCTGGATCAATAATTTCCAAATCATGTGGAAGTTCGATGTTACGTGCTTTTGCAACTTCAATCACGGCTTCAGGTTTTGCCAATAAAATACAGTGTGCAATGCCACGAGATTGACAAATGGCAGCCGCTTGGATGGTCCGTGGTTCATCACCTTCAGGTAGAACAATCCGTTTTTTCGCAGCAATGGATTTTTGTACTAATTCATGACGGAATGCAGAAGGGGACAAGCGTGGTTGATACGAACCATTCAATACTTCAGTAATCCACTCAGCATTAATGTGGCTTGAAACAAAGCGAGTCACTTGCTCTGCACGTTCTACGTCATCGACAGGAATTTCATTGCCTAAATTTGAAAGTTGTTGTGCCGTTTCAAAAGTGCTTAAAGGCGTATGTAAAATCGGTAAGCCTTGCTTAATCGCTGTTTGGCAGAAATCTAAAACTTGTGGGTTCGGTTGATGATGTTCAGTCAAAACCAAACCGGCAAGTGGAATACCATTGCTACTTGCAAGGCTTGAAGCCAACAACACATCAATACGGTCAGAGGCGCTGATAATCAGTTCACCTGCCACAAATTTGTGAAGTTCATGTTCAATATTAGATGCAACTAAGCTGCTATGTAGTACGCGGCGATGAGCAGCATCGCCTTGGTTGATCCATTCTGCTTGAATATGCGTCGCCAAGTCAGACATGCGCGGTACGCTGAGCGTATTACTAAATGGAACGAGACCAATAACAGGTAGCTGTGTAGAACCAATTTGCGGATTACTTTGTTGTAATTCGAGTACAAATTTATTGGTATCACTGATTAAACGCAGATTTGGATCAAGCGTGACAGGAATTTGCGCAGATTCTTCTGGCAAACCACGTGTGCGCATAAACAAAACGCCCGCAGTACGTTCAGATGCTGCACCACCGAATTGGCGTAGAGAACTGTCAATTTTCTCAGCCGTTTTCGTGGCATTTTGAATATCTGCTGTGCTGACAATAATTACTTTAGCATCAAGAGCTTTTGCTAATGTCGCGTTCAGTTCTGAGGCAAAGTTATCTCGGCTGTTTGGAACCAAGCCTTCAACAATAATCAGATCATGCTTTTTTGCAATTTCACGGTGCAAACGAACTGCTTCTTCGAGCAATTCATCACTTTCATCATGACTCAGTTGTTTCACGATGGTCGCATGATGAATGGGTTCTACCGTTTCATTATTAAATAAATGACGATAGAGAGCCGTTGTACGGTCCACTGTATCTGCGACATTTTCCTGTGAAAATGGTTTCAGAAAACCTGCTTTGACCCCTTGGCATTCCAAAGCATAAATTAAACCTAAGCATGCAGATGTTAAACCTACACCTTCCCCAGTTGGCACGAGTAAAATTGTTTTCATACGGTGTCTAAATTAAAGCTAAAAATTAATATTGAAGGCGAAGGGGCTGATGCGATTGCTTATGCAATCGCAGCTTCAGCATCAGGCTTTTTTGTAGCAGACGCTGTCACCTCGTCTACAACATGCTCAGTTTCTTTGGCAATACGGCCTTCTTCATCGGTAGGAACAACCCAAATTTGTGGGCCAGTACCGTGGTCAATACGACCTTCCGTACCGCGTTTTAGGTTGTCATTTAATTCTTTACTCAGGTTGAAACCAAAGTGTGGTAAGTATGAAACCGTTTTTTCACGAATGTAGGCAGAATTTTCACCAATACCACCGGTAAAGAATAAACCGTCAATACGTGGTAGACCACAGCTGAGACCTGCTAAAGATTTTGCTAAACGGTAGCAGAATACTTCAATGGCAAGCGCGGCATCTTCGTTGCCTTGTTCCGATGCTTCGATCAATGTACGCATGTCATTTGAAAGATCAGACAAACCGAGTAGGCCTGATTGGCTGTTCAGCATTTTGTCGATTTTGTAGATATCCCAACCTAAGTTGCTCGCAAGGAAGCTGTGAATACTTGGGTCAACATCACCACTACGTGTGCCCATCACCACACCTTCAAGTGGAGTCAGACCCATTGACGTATCTACAGATTGACCATTCCAAATCGCACAAGTCGAGCTACCATTGCCTAAGTGAGCAGTTAACCAGCCACCTTGTTTAAAGCTGCCTGCCAACATTGAGCCACGCTCAGATACGTAGGCATGGCTAGTACCGTGGAAGCCATAACGACGTACGTTATGTTGTGTGTACAAGAATTTTGGTAATGCATAACGGTATGCATGAGACGGCATCGTTTGGTGGAATGCTGTATCAAATACGGCTACTTGCGGAAGTTCAGGGAACAAACGCATGGTTGCTTCGATACCCACCAAGTGAGCAGGGTTATGCAATGGCGCAAGCGGTGTAGCTTCACGAATACGTTCAATTATTTCTGGTGTTAATAGCTCAGCTTTGGTTAATGTACCGCCGTGTACCACGCGGTGACCAATCGCTTGAGGATTATGGTGAGCCAAACGCTCTAAAATAGTTTCGAGGGCTTTTTCATGGTCAGCATGTGGAATAGACAGCTCAAGCGCAGCACCACCCGTAGTGACCCCTTTAATACGTGCATCAGCAGAACCTAGGTTCTCGGCCAGACCAAAAATACGATCTTCACGGCGCTCAGAAACTAACGCATATTTGATAGAAGAAGATCCGCAGTTAATTACTAATACTGATGTAGACACGTTTAAATACCCGAATTCTAATTGAAATACTTATCCATAATGTTGATCTGATTGCAGTTGTATTGATTGATGCAATTTAGATCTGTGATGATGTTTTATCATGGGTTTTTTTATCGTCCTAGATAGACTTTAGGAGATTAGACTTAAGCACTATCGACCCTGAGCACAATAATAATTAAAATTTATCAGTTCATAGTTTTCATTTATTAATAAAATAGTCCTCAAAATTTATACGATTTAAGGGATATACATAGAACATAACATGCGTTCGCTGCGCTGTAATCCTCAAATTGTTGCAAAAAAACAGGTAAATTTAACTTTTCTCATTCTTCTTAAGCATTTAATTGTCAAAAAATCTATTTTCGATTCTATATCCTGTGTTTGCAGGCTTATATTTCAATATGTGAACCCTGGGTCTAGTTTTTTAAATTGCCATAAAAAAAGCTGTGCCTTTAATCAGAAAAGCACAGCTTTCATTGTCTTATTGGGTGTTATTGGCGAATTTGACCATCACCAAATACAATCCATTTTTGAGAAGTCAGACCTTCAAGACCGACTGGACCACGTGCATGGATTTTATCGGTTGAAATACCGATCTCAGCACCAAGACCATATTCAAACCCATCTGCAAAGCGCGTTGAGGCATTGATCATCACTGAACTCGAATCTACACGCGCTAAGAACTGACGCGCCAAACTGAAGTTTTCGGTAATGATTGAGTCGGTATGGTGTGAGCCATATTTGTTGATGTGCTCAATCGCTTCATCTAGGCCTGTAACGACTTTCACTGCCAAAATCGGGCCTAAGTATTCGGTATACCAATCTTCTTCAGTTGCAGGAACAATCGATTCACCCAAAATGCGCTGCGTTTCAGCACAGCCACGAAGTTCAACTTTTTTCTCCGCATAAAGTTCAGCAATGCGTGGTAAAAACTCTTCAGCGACATTTTCATCGACAAGTAAGGTTTCCATGGCATTACATACGCCATAACGGTGTGTTTTGGCATTGAGCGCAATAGGTAATGCTTTTTGCAAATCAGCCTGAGCTTCCACAAAAACATGGCAGTTACCATCAAGATGTTTGATGACCGGCACACGTGCTTCATTGGTAATACGCTCAATTAAGCCTTTACCACCACGAGGTACGATCACATCGACATATTCAGGCATAGTAATTAATTGGCCAACCGCAGCACGGTCTGGGGTATTAAGCACTTGAACGGCATGCTCAGGTACACCTGCAGCAGTTAAGCCATGTTGAATCGCTGCCGCAATTGCTTGGTTAGATTCCAACGCTTCAGAACCACCACGTAAAATAATCGCGTTACCTGATTTAAGCGCTAAAGATGCGGCTTCAAGGGTTACATTGGGGCGAGATTCGTAAATCATGCCGACAACACCTAGCGGCACGCGCATTTTGCCCAGCTGAATACCTGTCGGACGAAAGGCCATATCGGTTATTTCGCCAATCGGGTCAGTCAGTGCGATCACATCTTTTAGACCTTGGAGCATGCCTTTAAAGCGTGTGGGGGTAAGTTCTAAGCGATCAAGTAGAGCACTATCCAAGTTGTTGTTATGCGCTTTGGTCATATCCACTTGGTTAGCTGCCAAAATTGCAGTTTCACTGTTTTGTAAAGCAGTATAAATTGCTGATAAGGCATTATTTTTAGTCTGGGTAGAAGCCCCTGCGAGCACACGTGATGCTGTGCGTGCTTGCTGTCCTACCGTTTGCATGTATTGTTCAATAGACTCTTGCATAGCGGTTTGATCACTTAGAAATTTCAACTCGATATTAACAGCCTGTGACTGAACAATGAAGCACTTAAGTGCATATTCGACTGTACTTGCTGACCAGAATTAACATTTTGAAATTGTTTTTAGAGCAAAAGTAGATAAGCGGCGGGGATATCAGTTGCTTGTAAAATGAACCTCTGTATAGAATGAAACAATAGCGACATTGAAGTCGTACAAATAACGATTAAAGAGCAGGACGCTAAGTCGAGCAGAGTCTCTAAATGAATTCCTGACAATAAAAATAAGGCAGGAATGGAGGAAAGGAATATGAATTCCATTATCCAAATGGATCCCACCGTACAGGAAAGTACGCATTACAGTTTTTTCGATCTGTATGACAAGCAAAGCTTTAAACAGCCTGCCAGAACGACATGGATTGATGGCTGGAAGGTCGAATATATGGCCATTGCACAACCTGAAACCATTCATCGCACACCGATTGTTATTATTGGTGGGGCATTTCAAAACTTTAATTCCTACAAATATTGTGTCGAACAACTATTTGCGGCAGGCCCTATTATTTTAATTGATTTACCCTCCATGGGCTCAAACCAGCAAATTACCAATGTCGATACTGCGGTGTCAGCAGGTACTTTAGAGTTGGGTGATCTGGCGCAGATGTTGGGCGTTTGGTTGGATATCGTCGGGCTAGAAAAAGTATCCGTGATGGGGATGTCACTAGGTTCAGTGGTGGCAGCAGGACTAGCGGATCAACGTCCTGAATTGATTGATCGCATGATTTTAATGGGCGTGATGCAAAAAACGCGCAAGAGCTGGCGCATGTTGCTTGAAGAATCCTTGCACTTAATGAAAGAACAGCGCATGGATGAATTTGGTCAAGCGGTGATTTTGTATTTGGTCAATCATGCCAAACTGGATGTGACGCGGATGTCACCGACAGCGAAGCGTTTGTTCTTTAGACAAATGGCTGAATTCACCAATACCGAACAAGAGCGTTATGACATTAACTGTAATCGTTTGCTGCGTTTGCAAGACGTGCCGATTCCACAGTGTGATGTATTGGTGTCATGCGGGCAGTACGACAGTTTTACTTTGCCACATGAAAATGCGGGCTTTGCATTGCAATGTCCGAATATGCAATTTGCTATGATTGCCAATGCGGATCATTTACCGCAGTTGCAACGCCGTAAGGAAACCATGAATTTGTTTGCAACTTATCTACGCGGTGAGTCTATTCAGCAGTTGGACGGGATCATTCCAATGAGCCGTGAGCAAATGCAAAATATTGAACGCCGTGGCGAAGCGCGTGTAAGTGTACAACAGCCATTCACGCATTTATCTCATCGCCATTCAGACCTTGTGGTTGATACTCAAATTATGGATTTAAATTATTTTGGTGTGTTGTTGAATGTGCAGGCTGAAATGTTGGACTCCATGCACGCATATCCACGAGATTTGGCTTTACATCTAGAAGACGAAGAAGGTGAGTTTAAAATTGAATGTCTCATCTTTGACGTTGTGGATACACAGGTTCGCGCTTTGTTTAAGCATGGTAGTTTTGAGTTGGCGGAACGTTTATTGCGCTTTGTACAACGCCAAAAAGAAGATGTGTTGTTATTAGAAGCCGTCAGTTAAAACATGAACATATAAAAAACAGCGCGTTAGCGCTGTTTTTTTGTTTTGGCATGCACCATCCAAACTAAATCTCCACAGTGCTGCTCTGCATCGTGGAAGGGAATCACTTGTTCATGTTGCTGTTGTGGAAAGTATAAGGCCGGCTGAACGACGTCTACTTCTTCAAATCCTGTATGACTGAAGAACTGCTGTAATTCAGCAGGGGATTGAAAATGAAAAGTAAAAGCGCTGCGAGACATGACTTTAAGTAATTTACTACTGGCCCAAATAAAACGTGCTAAACGGTTTTTCACGGGTTCTGGATAGATGTCGGTCAGATAATGTAATTCCTGAAACGAGGCGCCATATTCGGTGATACCTTGCAATAATTTATTCAGCAGCGTTTGATCAAAATAATTAATCAGACCTTCGCTAATCACCACCAAAGGACGTTCAGGGTCAAAACTCTGAAAAATACGTTCAAAATCTTGAGTGAAAATGTCACCAGTTAAGACCTCAGGGGCATGCGGGTCAATCTGTTTGAGTGCCTGTGTTTTGATTTTTGCCATATCTGGCAAGTCGAGTTCACGATAGTCAATTTCAGGATGTTTGGTGCGAAAATTCCAACCGCGCGGGGAGAGGCCACAAGCAATTTCAAGGACTTGTAGCTGAGGGTGTTGGGCAATGAGTTGATCTAAATGTTGATCGATCATGGCATGACGCTGTTTGAGTGTCGAACGCATGCTGCTGCCCACATTCTTTTCTGCCCAGCTTTCTAAGGGGTGGACTAAACGTGCTAAAAATTTGCCTTTACGTGTGGCAAAAACGGGATGCGAAATCCCCATGCTGTACCAAATATAGCCGGTGTAATGGGCAGTAAAGGAAATGTGTCGATGTTCCGATAAACTTTGTGTCATGTCGTCCTGACCTAATGTTGTTTTTATTGGCAATTTTTGTATAGCGCCGAAGCACTTATTTTGACTTCATCATAAATCAAAAAGGAGCACCTTGTCGTGCCCCTTTTTATGATTTTAAAAGGTTGTGGATTAGCAATATTGATTTTTAAAATCCACGATACGGTTACGCACATTTTGCCAGTCCGCCCCGAGTTCAATGCTTTGCCCAATCTCAATTTGTGGAATTTTTCCGCGCATACGTTCTAGGCGTTCCTGATTTGGGAGGGCCAAGTTTTGAATGCCATCAAGCGCAATGCATGCAGATTCACGGTTATTACATACAAGGCCCATATCACAACCTGCATTTAATGCTGCTTGGATACGAGCATCTGCGCCGCCAGCGACACAAGCGGCTTGCATGCTTAAATCGTCTGAGAATAAAACGCCATCAAATTGGAGCTCTTGACGTAAGACTTTCTGAATCCAATACGGTGAAAATCCAGCAGGATTAGGATCGATATTTTCATAAATCACATGCGCAGGCATTAAGGCATCAAGCTGTGGTTGCAGTTGAATAAAGCTTTGCATGTCTTTTTGGTAGATTTCTTCATAACTACGATGGTCAATAGCAGCAGCGATATGTGAATCTGCTTTCACCGAGCCATGGCCTGGGAAATGCTTACCTGTAGATGCCATCCCCGCACGTTTCATACCTTTTAAGAAAGCACTTGCCAGTGGAATGATGTCTTGCATATTTTTGGCAAAACCACGGTCACCAATCACATCACTGACATCATTTAGGTCCAGCACTGGTGCAAAACTAAAATCGATGCCGACCGCAAGGACTTCAGCTGCCATCAACCAGCCACATTGTTCAGCCAGTTCAACAGCTTTTTCAGGTTCAGTTAAGTAAAGTTCTCCAAACTTACCCATAGCTGGTAGGAGTGTGAAGCCTTGTTTTAAGCGTTGTACACGACCACCTTCCTGATCGACGGCAATTAAAATATCAGGACGAATTTGACGCATATGGTCGGTCAGGGCACGAACTTGTTCAGGAGATTCAATGTTACGACCAAATAAAATCATGCCGCCAACTTGTGGTGCCTGTAATAGTTCAATATCTTCTTGGGTGAGTTCTGTGCCAGCAATGTCGAGCATTAATGCGCCAATCATATTCGGTGTCCGTGTTGGAATTTTTAAGGAAAAACAATACCTGAATTCTGCAATGATTTGCTACACTTTGTCAGCAGAGAATATGATAAAACTACACGACATAAACATATTAAGTTGTTTAAGATTTTGAATCTATTCAATTCAGGTCGAAAACCAACACGGTAATATTGGTCTTAATACCAAGGAAGTACAAATTATTTATGAAACTTCAAACATTAGCTTGTGCCGTTGCGATTGCGACAGGTGGATTCTTTTTCACTCATGTGGTGAATGACGCAATTGCTGCCAATAATACAGAAGCAGTGAGTGCGGGTACTATTCAACCCACTCAAGAACAAGCCTTGGTCTCACGTCAGCTTGCAACATTGGTAGACCGTCAACACTATTTAAATCAGCGTTTAGATTCCAATACCTCTAACCGTATTTTAGATTTTTATATTGATAGTTTAGACGCTGAACATACGTTGTTCTTGGCATCGGACATTGAAAATTATAAAAAACGTTATGGCTCAACTTTTGGCGCAAATCTCAAAGCGGGCAATTTAACAGGGCCGTATGCCATTCATGCGCAATATCGTGAGCGCTTAAAACAGTTCTACACCTATATGTTGGAAGAGCTGAAAAAGCCACAAAATTTAAATCAACCGAATAGCTACATCGAAACCGATCGTGAAAAAGCGCCATTCTTTAAGTCGACAGAAGAACAGCGTGCGCATTGGAATAAAATGTTGGTCTCTCAGCTGATCAATTTAACCATCAGCAAAGAAGAAGAGAAAGCCAAACAGAAAGCCTTAAAAGATGACCCAACACTGGCAAATGGTCAAGATTTAACTGGTCCGGAAGATTTAACACCTGAACAGACTTTAACCAAGCGTTATACGCGTCAGTTAGAGCGGATTAGTCGTTTAAAAAGCGATGATGTGCTTGATAAAACTCTGAATGCCATGATGTTGACGTATGATCCGCACAGTAACTATTTTCCGCCTGTAGATGCGATGGAATTGAACCGTCAAACCACGCTGCAATTGGAGGGGATTGGGGTGTCGATTCGTCCTGAACGTGGCAACGAAGACTACACCAAAATTGAAACGATCGTGGAAGGTGGTCCAGCCAGCAAATCAGGACAAGTCAAGTCGGGCGATCGCATCGTTGGTGTTGCTCAAGATGGCGACAAAATGGTGGACGTGATCGGCTGGCCGAGCAATGAAATTGTCGGACTGATTCGTGGTAAACGTGGCACCAAAGTGACTTTACGTTTATTGGGTGCTGGTGCGTCCATGAATCAAGCGCGAAATGTCACGATTGTACGTGATGTAATTCAAGAAGAAGATGCAGGCGTGCGTTCACGTACCGTTGAAATTGAACGTGATGGCAAAAAACATAAGTTTGGTGTGATTGAAATTCCATCGTTTTATTTAAATTATCGTGCACGTCGTGCGGGTACAGACTACCGTTCTGTGTCGGAAGATACCAATAAAGCCTTAAAAACATTAGATGCGCAAAATGTTGAAGGCATCATCATTGACTTGCGTAACAACCCAGGCGGCTCACTTGAAGAAGTGGCACGTATGCTTGGACAAGTGATTAAATCAGGTCCAGTGGTGCAAATCCGTGATGGTAATGGCAATGTCAGCGTGTTTGAAGATGATGATGGTGGCGCGCAAACTTATGCAGGCCCATTGGCGGTATTGATTAATTTGGCTTCGGCTTCTGCGAGTGAAATTTATTCTGCTGCGATTCAAGACTATGAGCGTGGTGTGGTGATTGGTAGCACCACAACGGGTAAAGGAACAGCGCAGGTACAACTTGACTCTTTAGCCTATGGTCAAGCAACCTTAACGCAACGTAAATTTTACCGCGTGACTGGCGGCAGTACCCAAAATAAAGGGGTCGTACCGGATATTAAGCTGGTTGATATTTACAATGAAGAGTTTGGTGAACGTAAAGCGAAAAATGCTTTACAGTGGGATACCATTCCTACAGCACCGTTTAAACGTGAAGGCTCGATCCAAGCCTATGTTCCCGATTTGATTAAGTCATCTCAGCAACGTGTCAGCATTGATCCGCAATTTAAATATTTAGAACAACGTACTGCGATTGCGAAAAAGACAGAAGAGCAAAAGCGTGTGGTGCTTGACTTAGCGAAGCGTAAAGCCGAGCTGTTGGCACTAGAGCAAAAGTCTTTGGATGCTGAAAATCAGCGTCGTAAAGTGGTGGGTCAAAAACCTTATGCCAACTGGGAAAGCTACCAAGCGTCTATGGATGCATTGGTGGAGGCACGTGCAAAAATGAAGGCAAACCAACGTCCAGCACTGCCTGAAGAAGAAGTCTTTGTGACGGAAGCAGCAAACGTGCTAATGGACTATGCCAAATTACAAGGCAAAACGCATACAACAACAGCCAAAAAGTAAGTAATTCATCCATAAATAACATTGAGATGATTGCTTGAGTTTTTGACAGAAAAGATGAATTTATCCATTGAGAAATAGCGAGCTACGGCTCGCTATTTTTTTGTGAGTAGGGCGGTGTTCGATTTAAATCTAGAAAGCAATCTATAAATGATTCTAACTTATTCATTTTATTATGGTTAGAAACTGTTCTAAAATAAAAACTACCTGATGCATTTTTTATCAAAAGTTTAAGTTTTAGTGAACTTCATCAAGCTTTCTTTTTTTAAATTAATCAGTTGCTTAAAATCTTGAAAGAAAGACTTGACCATTATCGTAGACTAATAGATTCTAAGGGAAAATAAGTAAGTAATTGAAAACGTAACAAGTTAAAGGGAAGAGATAGATTGGGTAATTCGGTTAAAGAAAGTGCCACGATAACCTAAGCGGAACGCTTGATATGACCCATATTCATTATGATTACAATCTGGTCGTTGGTTCAATCGTAGTTGCACTATTAAGTTGTTACTTAGCTGTTTCACTCGAACAAATGTTGTTCCGTGGAACGCGACCAAGATATGAAAATGTCATATTATTATTCAGCGGTGCAATTTTAGGTGCTGCGATTTGGTGCATGCATTTTGTAGGCATGATGGCCAGCCATTTGCCTTCAAATTATAGTTTTGATACCAGTCTGACCCTAACTTCCTATTTTATCGCCTTTGTCGCGTCCACTTTTGCCGTGTGGCTGACCACTCGTCCGACCTTACCTTTTCCGCGTTTAATTTTAGGCTCCGTGTTAATGGGACTTGGCATTTCCGGCATGCATTATACCGGCATGCTGAGTTTAGACGTTCAGGGTTATGAGCAACGATACGAACCTTTAATTGTTATCTGTTCAATTTTAGTTGCGATCTGTGGCTCGTGTTTGGCATTTTGGCTAACGTTTAAAAATAAATACTCGCCAAAACGTAACATCATGAATGCCTTTGTTGCGGTCATGCTGACTTTTAGCATTGTCGCTATGCATTATATTGGTATGGCAGCTGTTGATTTTGTACCGCTAAACTCGATGGATGTATTGGTTGCGGCTCAAATTAACCATAATTTATTGCTATTTATTGTCTTATTTGTCACCAGTTTATTGTTGATGGCGGCCTTTAGCGTTGCAGTACTTGAGCAACGTTTAGAACATCGCAGTTTGCAGTTGATGCGCGCAAATCGAGAACTAGCCAATCAAGCTGTACAGGATAATTTGACCCGTTTACCTAATCGACTATTTTTGGCTGAATATGCACATTTTCTATTTACAGAGCATCGCTTAAGACAAGATAAAATTGCTTTTATTTATATTGATATCGACCGTTTTAAAGCGGTCAATGATGTGTTTGGACACCATGTGGGTGATCAACTACTGATTCAAATTGCTACGCGTATTCACCGTTTAATTAATGATAAAGCCAAATTGCTACGAATCGGTGGGGATGAGTTTCTGATTGTACTTGAGTCGGCAAGCAATGATTCTGCCACAGCAATGTCTGAAAAAATATTGGAATTGATGCAAGAAAGCTTTTTGATTGCAGGTAAGGAAATTAACATTTCAGGCAGTATTGGTATTGCGATGTACCCTGAACATGGTGCGAACTTACAAGACCTACTGATCAATGCAGACACCGCAATGCTGAGTTCAAAGTATCAAGGGCGTAATACCTATTCATTTTTTAATTATACCGCCGACCAATTTGAAGAAAAAAGTCAGACGAAACTGATCAATGATTTGTATAAAGCGGTAGAAGAACAACAGTTTATCTTATTTTATCAGCCAAAATTTAATGCCGCTGATCGTGAAATTTGTGGAGTAGAGGCCTTAATTCGTTGGAATCATCCAACTCTAGGTATGTTGACGCCAAATAAGTTTATCAATGGTGCAGAAAAAACTGGACTGATTATTGCCATGGGCTATTGGGCGCTTGAAGAAGCCTGTAAGCAAATTCAGCACTGGGAAAAGCTGAATATGCCGTTGTATCCTATTGCGGTCAATTTATCAGCGATTCAGTTTGAACATAAACACTTATTTAGTACTTTAGAGTCGCTTTTTGCACGGTATGAAATCAACCCGTCACATTTAATTATTGAAATTACCGAGTCAACAGCGATGCATCATATCGATGCCAGTATCTTGACTTTTGAACATTTGAGAAAGATGGGAATTAAAGTTGCGATTGATGACTTTGGGACGGGACATTCAAGTTTCTTGTATTTAAAAGAACTGCCTGTAGATGAGCTGAAAATTGACCGTGAGTTTATCCGTAATTTGAGCGTCGGTTCTAAAGAAGAAATTATTTTAGAAAGTATTATTCACTTGGCAATTCGACTGGGTTTAACGGTCACTGCAGAAGGTGTAGAGACAGAACAACAAGCAGAAATTTTAAAACGTTTAGGTTGCCAACAGTTGCAGGGCTATTTGTTAGGAATGCCGATGCCAGTGGCACAGCTTGAAGAACGCATGAAAATGAAAGTTGAATAAAGTCCTCGTAGTCTGATCGCATTGCCAATGAGTGAGAAAAAAAGACAGAGAAATGCTTTATATCGTCGATAAAAACAGGTCGTCATCCAATGTAAAACATCAAGACACGCCACGCTAAGATTTTGACTCAACCCGATGTGGTTGATTATTTTTAATGGTCAATCTGATACAATATCGCCAATTTTCCATATTGATCAGATCTGATCTTTTGCACTGCGAGTTTTGCAGTAGGTGTCTTTCATGAGTTTTAAAGAAGAATTAGCGACACAGGTCGCTCAGCGACGTACTTTCGCTATTATTTCCCACCCCGATGCCGGTAAAACCACAATGACAGAAAAACTGTTGTTATGGGGACAGGCGATTCAGGTTGCAGGTATGGTAAAAAGCCGTAAATCTGATCGTGCGGCAACGTCTGACTGGATGGAAATGGAAAAAGAACGTGGGATTTCGATCACCACTTCGGTTATGCAGTTCCCGTTTAAAGACAAGATGATTAACTTGCTCGACACCCCAGGGCATGAAGACTTTTCTGAAGATACCTACCGTACATTAACTGCCGTTGACTCTGCACTTATGGTGATTGATGGTGCAAAAGGTGTCGAAGATCGTACGATCAAGTTGATGGAAGTGTGTCGTATGCGCGACACGCCGATTATTTCATTCGTCAACAAAATGGACCGTGAAATTCGTGAGCCATTAGAACTGCTTGATGAAATCGAAAACGTATTAAAAATTAAATGTGTTCCGATTACTTGGCCACTGGGTACAGGTCGTGACTTTGCCGGTGTATTTAACCTACTCGAAGAAAAATTCTACGTTTATAAGGCAGGTTTCGGTTCAACCATTACGGATATTGAAGTCCGTGATGGCTATGACTATGCAGATTTGCGTGAAAAAGTCGGCGATCTCGCTTGGGCAGCATTTGAAGAATCATTGGAATTGGTTCAAATGGCCAATGAACCTTTAGACCGTGATGAATTTTTGGCAGGCCGTCAAACGCCAGTCCTGTTTGGTACGGCACTCGGTAACTTTGGTGTAGACCATGTTTTGGATGCATTTAGTCAATATGCGCCTGAACCTAAAGCACATCCGACGCAAGACCGCAAAGTTGAAGCGACTGAAGAAGGCTTCACAGGTTTCGTCTTTAAAATTCAAGCCAATATGGATCCAAAACACCGTGACCGTATTGCATTCATGCGTATCTGTTCAGGTAAGTATGAAAAAGGCTTGAAAATGAAACATGTGCGTCTAGGTAAAGATGTACGTATTAGTGATGCTTTGACGTTCCTTGCCGGTGACCGTCAACATCTTGAAGAAGCATGGCCGGGTGACATTATCGGTTTGCATAACCATGGTACGATTCAGATCGGTGATACCTTCACTTCAGGTGAAGATTTACACTTTACCGGTATTCCTCACTTCGCACCTGAAATGTTCCGTCGCGTGCGTTTAAAAGATCCATTGAAGTCAAAACAGCTACAAAAAGGCTTAAAAGAACTTTCAGAAGAAGGTGCAACTCAGGTCTTTATGCCACAAAACAGTAATGACTTAATCGTGGGTGCTGTGGGTGTACTTCAGTTTGAAGTCGTGGCTTATCGTCTGAAAGAAGAATACAAAGTTGATTGTATTTACGAGCCTGTAAGCATCAATACCGTACGTTGGGTATCGTGTGATGACGAGAAAAAATTCAACGAATTTAAGAAAAAAGCACACGACCAATTGTCTGTCGATGGCGGTGGTCATTTAACTTATCTTGCACCAAGTCGTGTGAATTTACAGTTAATGCAAGAACGTTATCCGGATATCGTGTTCCGTAATACACGTGAACACTAAGTTATTCTTTTACAGAAATAAAACAGCTTCTTCGTGAAGCTGTTTTATTTTGTGGTAGAGTTTTTAAATCCATACATTACGCAATCATTTGGTCGTTTAGGACATCATGAAAATATTCAAGGATGCTACAGTTTTTGTACTTTTGGGGAGTGTTTTGCTGCTCAGTGCATGCGATTCAGGAAAAGAAAATAAAGCGACAAAGCCGGCCGATGATGGCGCTTCTGAAGCGACCGTAATCAATCCAGATGTTTTGCCCTATTTAAATATCCAAGAGCAAGCCGCAAAAATTGCCAAACCGTTTTGTGAAAATAAAAGTTGTATTGATTTAGAGATACAAACCATTCAAACCGTGGATACATGGTTGAATGGCTGGATTGAAAAGAATCAGGCCAGCGTCGTACAAGATCAGATTGCATTAAAGCAAAATATGAATCTCCAACAAGCTGTCGATGCGTATGTGAAAAAATCAGATGCTTGGCAAGCAGAGTTTAAAACCAATAAAGCCTATGAATTGGCGATGTACACACGAGTTCCATATCAACGGAATCAATATGTGTTGCTGCAAATCGGTGTCGATACCAAACAGGAAAATATCACGGTCAAAGAGCGTTATTATTTTTTTGTGGCAGACCGCCGTGCGAAAAAGAATCTTAAACCTTTAGATATTATTGATGCAAAGCAACAGCAAAATATGGATGCTATTGTGCAGCAAGCCTATAGCAAATGGTTAGATGAACAAGAGGTAGATGTCAAAAAATCGGCACCGAAAAAACTCTATTGGGGCCAAGCAGATTGGTTCTTTGATCAAGAAGGTGTCGGTTTGCATTACCGTACAGATGAAATTGTCAAAGATAGTACACAACTGGATATTTATCTCAGCAAAGCGCAAACACAACAAGTATTGAAAGCTGACGTTTATCAGCATATGTTCTAAACAACGAAAGTATTTAATTTGATGAGATATTTACCGAGATAAATATCAATTATTCGAAATGAAAGGTTGAAGCAATGGTGCAAAAAAATAAAATTTGGGCAAGCTCAATATTGGCAGTTTCTGTTGCATTCACGGCGTGTCAGCCACAACAAGCTGAACCTGAAAAAAAGCCGGATCAAGCCAAAACTGAACAGCCAGATTTGAGTGCAAAACTGATTGGTGATGCGGAAAAATTACAACTGAATTTACCTGAATGTGATGGCGGGGTCTGTCCTGAAATTTCAGTTGAACGCTTAAACAGTAATCAAGCCTTTATTGATGAATTTATTGATGCGAAAATCTTAAAACAGTTGGGAGAGATCCTGTCTGTTTCGCCTTTAGAAGATAAAACGCTGAGCAAAGACGCTCCCGCTGCAAGTGAAGTACCTGCAGCGTCTGAAGCAAAATCTGCTTTGGCAAAGGTTGAAACGCCCAAATTAAAATTGGAAAAAGCCACGCAGCCTTATATGCAAGCATTTTTAAATTTAGATAAAGAGTTGAAATCTTTAAGCGCCAATCAGCAAATCAGTTTGATGATTAAACCTAAAATATTGAATGCTGAAAAACCCTTGGCAACAGTGGTTTTAAATACCAGCTCATATTTAGGTGGGGCGCATGGTTCTTCTGCACAGCAATATTATAACTTCGATTTAAGCACTCAAAAATTGGTACAGCTCAATGACATATTGCTGCCCAATCAACGTACTAAACTTGAAAAGCTGGGCTATGAAGTCTTTAAAACTTGGGTGAAAGATGCCAAGTTGGCGGACAATGTTCAAGAATATGAACAGATTTGGAAATTTAAACTGTCTGAAAACTTTTATCTAAGTCAGCAAGGTCTAATTTTGCAATATGCCGAATATGAAATTGGGCCATATGTGGCGGGTTTACCACGTTTGACCATTCCGTATGATCAATTGCAAAGTATCTTGAAAAAGCAATATCTACCAGTAGTTGAAGCTGCTGAAGCCTCAGCCGTAAAAGTAAATTAATTAGTTCAATGACTTACTCACTGTTTGATACGCATACGCATTTTGATGTTCCTGATTTTGACGTTGATCGGGAACAGTTGGCGCATGCTGCCAAACAGGTGGGTGTCGATGCTTTGGTATTGATTGGTTTTGTGCAGTCACGTTTTCACGATTTGCTGCAAACCCAAGAGTTTTTAGATCGTTTATCCAATGCTCCCAAAAGCTATTTAGCCCCCGGCTTACATCCGTTTTATATTGAGCAACATCGTACAGAACATTTGTTCGATGTGGAACAGCTGCTAAAGCAGCATGATTGTGTCGCTATCGGTGAAATAGGTTTAGATACCTTTTTGAAACAGCATAAACAGCCCGAACTTTTTCAAAAGCAGCAGCAGTATTTTTCCGCACAACTTGAATTAGCACAGCAGTTTGATAAACCCATTTTGCTGCATATTCGCAAATCCCATGCGGAGGTGCTTTCGATGTTGAAAAAGCATCAATTTAAGCTCGGTGGTATCGCACATGCATTTAGTGGTGGTGTTGAAGAAGCGAAGGCATTTACCAAGCTAGGTTTTAAAATTGGTGTAACGGGGCAAATCACCAATCCCAATGCAAAAAAATTACATCAAGTGGTTCAGACTTTAGGGGCGGCACATTTGGTCTTAGAAACCGACTGTCCCGATATGACACCCTTATGTTGTCAGCATTCGACGGAAGGGCGTACTCGTAATACGCCGGTCAATTTGCCCTATGTATTGCTGGGTTTGGCTCAGAGCTTAAACCGTACTGAATCTGAGATTGCACAGATCTTATGGAGAAATTCATTACAAGCATTGCATTTGGACGCTTAAGCGGCCAATAAATATTGACGCTGCTTGATTGAATCAGGTTTTCTCCACATTGTTTATACAATGATGGTTTTCTAAAAAAAGGCGCATTATGCAATTTCTAAAATGCTTTAGACTTGGCATTATGCTGTTAAATTATTTTGAGTGAGTTTCACATGGCACAAGGACTATTGGCTGGCAAACGCTTTTTAATCGCGGGTATTGCAAGTAAGTTATCAATCGCATTTGGTATTGCGCAAGCTTTACATCGCGAAGGTGCAGAACTGGCTTTTACTTATCCAAACGAAAAATTAAAAAAACGTGTAGATGATTTTGCTGAACAATTTGGTTCAACTTTAGTTTTCCCATGTGATGTCGCAGTGGACGCTGAAATTGATACCGCTTTTGCTGAACTTGCTAAACATTGGGATGGTCTAGACGGTGTTGTGCATTCAATTGGTTTTGCACCGGCACATACTTTAGATGGCGATTTCACTGATATTACCGACCGTGAAGGTTTTAAAATTGCTCACGACATCAGCGCATATAGCTTTATTGCGATGGCTCGTGCGGCAAAACCTTTATTGGCTGCACGTCAAGGTTGCTTATTGACGCTGACTTACCAAGGTTCTGAACGCGTAATGCCAAACTATAACGTTATGGGTATGGCAAAAGCGTCACTAGAAGCAGGCGTACGTTATTTGGCAACAAGTCTTGGTGCTGAAGGTATTCGTGTCAATGCGATTTCAGCAGGTCCGATTCGTACCTTAGCGGCTTCAGGGATTAAATCTTTCCGTAAAATGTTAGACCTAAATGAAAAAGTCGCACCACTTAAACGCAATGTCACCATTGAAGATGTCGGTAATGCAGCATTGTTCCTTTGCTCGCCTTGGGCAAATGGTATTACAGGTGAAATTCTGTATGTTGATGCAGGCTTTAATACTGTAGGTATGAGCGCTGATCTAATGGCAGATGCTGAGTAATTTGCTCCTCCCTTTTTAAAAGGGAGGGGGGGAGGGATTTTGTTAAGTAGAAGTAAATCCCCCTCATTCCCCCTTTTAGTAAAGGGGGAAGCTAAAAGGTAATAAAAAAGACCGCTAAAAGCGGTCTTTTTTAGATTTAAAGATAAGCGATTAAGCTTGGCCTTCAGCAGCAGTTTGCGCACGTTGCAAATTCGCTTCGAATTCAGCATCGAAGTTAATTGGTGTAAGCAATAATTGTGGGAAGCTGCCTTTAGTCACCATATCGTTCACTGCTTCACGTAGGAATGGGAACAAGATATTTGGGCAGTAAGCACCAAGAATGTACGGAAGACGTTCTTCTTCAACGCTATCGATCAGGAAGATACCTGCTTGAGTAACGTCAACGATAAATGCAGTGTCACCCGCATTGTTTGCTTGAACGACAACTTTGAGTGAAACTTCGAAGTGTGTTGGATCAACTTTTTCTGCAGAAGAAGAAAGGTTGATATTTAGTTCAGGCTGCCATTCTTTAGTAAATACTTGAGCCCCAGGTACTTCGAAAGAAATATCTTTAGTATAAATACGCTCTAATGCCAATTGTGGTTGAGCTTGTTGTTCTTCACTCATTGTTTATTCCTTAATATGAGGTGACGATTTATGTTTAAAATTAAGATAGCATGCCGTCGAGTTTGCCTTCACGCTCTAAAGCATAAAGTTGGTCAAAACCGCCAATAAACTGATCATTAATAAAAATTTGAGGAACGGTACGGTGGTTGGTGCGTTGCATCAATTCAACACGTACTTCAGGCGCTTCATTTGATAAATTAATTTCTTTATAAGCCACGCCTTTACGCTCTAGGAGCTGTTTTGCACGAATGCAGTAAGGACATACAGTTGTTGAATAAATCGTAACTTCAGCCATGTTAATCTCCTAAGAAGCGCTTATTTGCTTTTAACTAAAGGTAAGCCTTGAGCTTTCCAGTTGCTAATGCCGCCATCTAGACGGTATGCATCAGCATGACCGACTTGTTGCAATGCAGAACCTGCCACTTGACCAAGGTTACATACAAAAACCAACGGACGATCAGAAGTTTTTAACTCTTCAATGTGTTTTGTAATTTGGCTATAGGGAATATTACGGCTACCGCTAATATGACCTTCGCGGAAGTCTTTCGCATCACGTAAGTCAATCAATTGAGCATTTTTAGCTTTAACTAAAATCCCTAAAGATTGAGGTGAAATTTTGCGACCATTACGCTGGCCTTCAAGAATAAAGAACAGCACGACCAATACAGCCAGCGTTCCAAATAAGAAGGGGTGATTCCCCATAAATTCGAACCAACGTTCCACAATTCACCTAACTACAATTTTAAATTGCCAAGAGTATAGCCCATAAATATGGTGATCAAAATCACCCCTTCAAGGGCATGAACAGAATAAAAATTAATTTTTTTGCTGCGCTTCCGTGATTTCGTCGATCAGACGTAAATAACTGTCTAATCGGCGCGGCAAAATTTCGCCATTTTGAGCCGCCATTCTAAGCGCACATTGCTTTTCATGTTTATGCGTACAGTTACGGAACTGACAATAACCCAAATGTGACTCGATCTCAGGGAAACCTTGCTGAACTTTTTCCAGTTCTAAGTGCCATAAACCAAATTCACGAATTCCAGGTGAATCAATCAATGCAGAACCTTCACCAAACGCAATTAAGCGCGTAGACGTGGTAGTGTGCTGACCGAGCGCGGAGTTTTCCGAAATAATATTGGTTTTTTGCGCAGCATCCGGAACAATGGCATTAATTAAAGTACTTTTACCAACCCCAGACTGACCTACAAATGCGACAGTTTCACCTGAAAGTCGAGCAGAAAGTGCGCTTAAGTCACCATCAGATTGGGTTTGCATGACCTCGTAGCCCAAGTCACGATATTCTTGTAATAGCGTTAAGATCGGGTCATTGTCTTTAAGCAAATCGGATTTATTTAAGACCAATAATGCTGGAATATCGGCATCTGCACAGGCCACCAAATAGCGATCTATCAGGCCTGGCGCTGGCTCAGGAAGCGGTGCAAATACAATCACAATCAGGCTGACATTGGCTGCGACAGGTTTCACTTTGTGATAACGGTCAGGGCGTGTCAGTAAAGATTGGCGTGGATGAATCGCGGTAATAATCCCCAAACCTGTGATCGGGTCAGCTTGCCATTTGACACGGTCACCCGTCACCAATAATTCGAGATTGGTACGGGTATGGCAGCGCCAAACACTGCCTAATTCGATGGGTTTCCAATGTGGTTCAGGTTCACCAGCTTGCACAATAGGTTTTTCAGGATGTTGGTCGGGTGTAGACAGCGCTTGAACTTCAAGTTGACGACCATAATGTTGGACGACCAAGCCTTCCAAATCTGCAGAAGTATCGATTTCTTCCTGACGAGATTTATGTTGCTTCTGAATGCGACGTTGCTGCTGTTCAGTCAGTCGGCGCTTACGAATTAAAGCCATTCATATCCTAAAAAACCATGAAAACTAGATGGCAAAAATAGCATGAAAGCAGGGTCTATTTACAGCGCAAGCCCAATAAATTTGCTACTATGTTCATTTTTACAGCCTAATAAGATTGCACATTTATGAGCAGCACACCTGATACACGCCTGATTTGGATTGACCTTGAAATGACAGGTCTAGATACAGATAACGACCAGATTATTGAAGTTGCAACAATTGTGACGGATGATAATTTAAATATTCTGGCGGAAGGGCCTGTGCTTGCGGTACATCAGTCTGACCGTGTGCTCAATGCGATGGATGAATGGAACACTCGCCAACATGGTCAATCAGGTCTGATCGAACGTGTACGTCGTAGTAAATTGACAGCACAAGATGCTGAACAGCAAACTTTAGAATTTTTGAAAAAATGGGTAAATCCAAAATCATCACCGATGTGCGGTAACTCAATTTGCCAAGATCGTCGTTTCTTGCATCGTTTAATGCCTGAAATGGAACAATACTTCCACTACCGTAATCTCGATGTATCATCAGTGAAAGAATTGGCGAAACGCTGGCGCCCAGAGATCATGGGTGGCTTGAAAAAGAATGCCTCACATTTAGCGATGGATGATATCCGTGACTCCATTGCAGAACTCAAATACTACCGTGAATATTTCTTTATTATGAATAAAGACTAAGGTTGTAAGATAGAAAAAGAGGCGAAAGCCTCTTTTTTTTATCCGAGATATTTTCTCTATCGTTGATAGACGTTGGCTTGATGAATCTCGAGAAAACTTGCAGGTTGAGCCAAATCAGTGAAGCCAAATTGGCGGTATAGACCATGTGCATCCGCCGTTGCAAGTAACATGCGTCTTAGATCTGCGGAGCCACATTTTTCAAATAAAGTACTCACAATCAATTTTGAATAGCCTTTGCCTCGATGCTCATCGGCGACATAAATATCGGCTAAATAAGCAAAAGTTGCATAATCCGTAATGGCACGACCAAAACCGATGAGTTCATCATCGAGAAGTAAGGCCACGGCCAAAGAGTTTTCAATCGCTTTTTTCACCACATGTTTCGGAATGTCTTTTGACCAATAGGTATGGCTTAAAAAGCGATGCACGGTGTCTAAATCCATTTCATTTTTGTCATCGGTGATTTTAAATTATTTGGCAGAGGATGGATGTCCATGGCAATACACACTTGAGCTTTTGATCTATGGTTATATTTTTAAAGCAGATCTCCGTTCGCTGTAAATGTTTATTTTGATGGATTTAGACCTGATGCGAATGCCGCTCTGTTGCGCTGTCTGCTGAATTGCGTTTTATCAAAGAAAAAAAGCAGTGAATTTGCTAAAATGGCGGCTGATTTAACTCTGCCTCCAAACCTATGACTGAACTGCTCCAAGATGATGAATATGACCGCCGTTTTGCTGGCGTAGCCAAAATATATAGTGATGAAAGTTTTCATCATTATGAAAAAAGTCATGTCATGGTGATCGGGATCGGTGGTGTAGGCTCATGGGCGGTAGAAGCTTTAGCGCGTACTGGTATTGGTGAGCTGACCTTGGTCGATATGGATGTAGTTGCTGCATCGAATATTAATCGACAATTGCCTGCCATGAGCACGACACTGGGACATGAAAAAATTGAAGTGATGGCAGAGCGCTGCCGTGCGATTAATCCCCGAATCAAAATAAATTTGATTGATGATTATCTCACACCCGAAAATGTCAAAGAAATTTTGGCAGGTGCTCCTGACCTAATTTTAGATTGCATTGATGATGTGAAGGCAAAATTTGCCTTAATGCTACATTGCCGTTTTAATAAAATTCCGTTGATCGTTTCGGGTGGAGCAGGGGGTAAACTTGATCCGCTGAAAATCCGAGTCGCAGATTTATCAAGAACAGAGCAAGACCCGATGTTAGCTAAATTGCGGACACAATTACGTGGCAAAGGCATTTGTAAAAAGCCGAAAGAAAAGTTTGGCATCACCTGTGTTTATTCAATTGATAATCCATTTTCCAGTGCTGATGTTTGTCCAAGTGCAGGCTTACGTTGTGGTGGATATGGTTCAGCAGTAGTCGTGACGTCCAGCTTTGCGATGGTGGCTGTGTCAGAGGTGCTCAAAAAACTTGATGCAAAACGAGCAAAAGCATGACAGCTATCTCATTTTGAAAAAAATAAAGCACCGAATTCGGTGCTTTTTTTGTATATAGAATTAAAATCAGACACAATGTTGGAATAATTAAAATATTGATTTTTTTGGGGCGAGTATGTGGTTTTTACTGATACTAATTTTGGGGATGGGAGCACTTGCGTTTTGGATGTGGAAAAGACCCGATCCAGTGAAACGCGATCAGGCTAAAGCGGTTGGGCATGACTTGTGGATAGACCAATTAGATGCGCAGCTGAAATTCGCAGAACGCTTAATGCTTGATGCACCAACCGACTATGCGCGTGCCTATGAGTTGTATCAAAATTTAGCCAAACAGCATGAAATTCCGCAGGCCTATGTCGCTATGGGGCAGATGCATTTACAAGGCTTAGGCCGAGAAGTCAGTGTGGAAAATGCGCTGGCTTTATTGGAAAAAGCCAATAGTTTAGGTAGCGATGATGCTGCATATGTGTTGGGGCAAGTTGAAGAAGGTATCTATGGCGGTGTGCCCAATATTGAAAAAGCGCAATACTGGTATCGACATGCGATTTCACGCGGTCATTTGGATGCACAATATCGACTCGCCGAACTAAACCCAGAAGATCAGACACATGCCGAGCAGCAACATTTAGATTTGTTGCAAAAAAATGCGGACAATGGACATGCCAATTCACAGTATCAATTGGCACAGTTCTATTTAAAACAAGCCACGCCAAATATTGCTCTGGGATTGGAATATTTACTGAAAGCCGCCCAACAAGACCATATGGCGGCTATTCAGCAATTGCAGCAGTTCTATGCTCAAGGAAAGTATCTTGCGCAAAATGATGAAAAGTCATTGCAATATTTAAAGCGAGGATTGCTACTCGGGCACCAGCAGCAGTTGTATGAATATTATCAAGCAGTATTGATGGGTAAAATCGACGTCGATCAGCGTCAGCGGGTTTATCATGACCTTTTGCAGCAGGCCAAAGAGCACAAAGTTGCGGCAGCCAGCCGATTATTAGGCATTGCACATTTTCATGGTTGGTATTTGGAGAAGCAGGAAACTTTAGGTTTTCGCTTTCTGACCGAAGCTGCTCAACTTAAAGATGCTGAAGCGATTAGTCTTATTGCCGCACTGTATTTTGAAAAGTATTTGGTTAGTGATGATCCGCAAAAAGCATTTGAGTTATATCAAACAGCGTATCAATTCAAACCATTATTCATTAACCAAGTCGGTTTGGCCCTATGCTGTCTACACGGCGTCGGTGTTGAGCGAAATATCAAGCAAGCGCAGCAACTTTTAGTTGAAGCGGCAAGACACTTAAATGATATGTCCATTACGTGTGTCGCGGATCAAAACTATGTGATTGGACGGTTTTATGCATTGCCAGAATATCCTTTAGCACATCGTGATCAGTGTCTGAGTTATCTGGAAAAAGCCGCAGAACAAGGTTCGCAGGATGCTGCTTGGTATCTCTACCGTTTAGCCGTGGACAATATCTTGCCTGATCTACAATTTGATGATGCTCAAACACAGCGGGCATTGTTGAAAGCGGCAAAATTAGGTCATTCTGATGCACTCACGCAACTGGGTGTGGTTAATTTAAAAGGACAATGGGGAACACAAGACTTCCAACAAGCATTGCAATATTTCTCGCAAGCGGCAGCATTGGGAAATGCGACTGCCTTGTACCAGCTCGGTGAAATGTCAGAACATGGTTTGGGTGTACAGCAAGATTTATCCCAAGCGCATAGCTATTATGTACAAGCGGCTCAAGGGATGAATGCTGCGGCATTAACGCGATTGGGTTATTTCTATATTCATGGCATGGGCGTAGAGCGTGATCTTAAAATTGCACAGCAATATTTGGAAAAAGCGGCTTTGCAAGGCTATGTTGAAGCACAAGAACAATTGGAGAATATTCACGCATTTTTAAATGCCAATTAATCGTGATGCAAAGCAGTAAGGTGGTATGAAGAGACCTGAAGTTTAGTTTGATGGTCTCTACATTTATTTTAATACAGAAATAAATAGAGTAAAAATAACATAAAGAATTGATGTGGAAATTTGAATTTTTACTTACATAAAACCCAAAAAAGCAGGCAAATTATGCCTAGAAAAATATGAGTTTTTTTGATTAAATACCCCGCATATTTTATAAAAATCTGATTTTAGATAATAACGATGCTGAACAATATATATTCTGCAATTGAAAAATTGGGCATTAGTCCACAAAAACGTGCTTTGCATATTCAATTTTCCAATACCACGCTGAATGAACAAGTATTCTTGCAACGTATTGATGGGGAACATGCCTTAAGTGAAGGTTTGAATGTTCAGCTCATCTGTCTCTCAACTTCTGCCACCTTAGAACTCAAACAATTTATTGGTACACAAGTCGCAATCGATCAGGTAACCGATGCGGGTCAACTTTTTCGTATTACCGGGATCATTACAGAAGCATTTCAAGGCCAAAGTGATGGTGCATTAACGCTATATAAGTTGACCTTAGAAGATGCAACGGCA